>CAMAUH010000439.1 GCA_945861365.1 Candidatus Kuenenia stuttgartensis | reverse complement strand
TGCCGGGCGGCGAACAGGTGCTGTGGCTGCGGCCCGAACGGCTGTGGCAATGGAGTGCGCTGGAGGCGGTCTCGAGCTCGCACGTGTCGCACTGGGTGCTCGAGCCGGTGGCCGCCACCCGCTACGCGAAGCCCTCGCCGCCGACGGTCGTGCTGCCAGCGCAAGGCGAGTTCGTCGAGAGCACCTACCGCCTGGTGCCGCTGCCGGTGCTGGACGACGGGCCGTCGGGCTTCTGGGAGAAGCTGGCCGTGACGCCGTTCACGCTGCTGCTCGACTGCACGCTGTTCGCGCCGATCAACGCGCTGGCGCTCTGGCTCGACGACGCTGCCGAGCGCGAGGCGCGGCGGCAGCGCCGCAAGCAGGGCAGCACCGGCTATCCGTGACGCGCATCAGCGCTGCACGGGCAGCCGCACACCGGTGATCTTGACGGTCTTCAGGCGCACGAAGCCGAGCGACAGGTGCGTGCCGAGCCAGTCGAAGAAGTTCGCGCCCGACGTGACGCGGAAGTCGGCGATGCCGACGCACGGGATGCAGTTGTCCAGCAGCAGCTGCTTGACGTCGGGCTGCGAGTCGCCGGCGAGGCCGTGCACCCACAGCGTGTGCTTCGCCTTGATCTCGAAGTACTCGGCGCCGCGCGCACCGGTGACCGGCGACGCACTGACCGGGAACGGCAGGCCGTCGAGGTCGTACTGCAGCGAGCTGCAGCTGGTGAGGGCGAGGAGGGCGAGGGCGGCGAGCGGGCGGCGGATCATCGCCGCATGTTGGCCGCCGTCGCGGTCCGCCACCAGTGCGCGCTGCGCCCCGGTGGCCGGGCACATCACAGCGCGCCGACGCTGATCGTGATGCCGTTCGTCGTGTAGAGGCCGATCCAGTTGAACGCGAGGTCGAACTCCATCTCGGCGACCTGGAAGTTCAGCGAAGCCCCCGCCAGCGCGGTGCCGGCGCTGATCGGCAGTGCCACCTGGGCCGAGCCCGCCGTCGGCACCAGCGTGACCAGTGCGTCCGCCGTGTTCAGCAGCGTGCAGCCCGCACCACCCTGCGGCAGCAGCAGCGGCAGCGGCAGCGACGAGGTCGCGACACCGATCACGCCGAGGCCGATCGACACCGGGCCGAACCCCGTGGCGGTCGCCGAGAACGTGCGGCCGGTCCACGGCAGGTTGTCCGCCGTCAGCAGCAGAGCGCCGCCCGGGCCGGAGCAGCCAGCGCCGTAGCTGGTCGCCGTGGCGATGGGGTTGGCCTGGTACGAGTAGACGTTGTAGATCGGCTTGCTCGACGAGCCGGCCGCGTTCTGCCCGCAGACCTTGTAGACCTTGCCCGTGCTGGCGATGAAGCCACCGAAGTAGCGGCTGATGCGGCCGATCTGCGGGTCGCTGTTGTTGAACGGCGTGGCGCCGGTGCCGGTGCTGCAGAGCACCCACTGGTTCGTCAGGCAGTCGAACTCGCTGGTGTAGTTGCTCGGCGAGCCGCCGAAGTTCGGGCCGTAGACGTAGACCGTGTTCGCGGCGACGGTGATGCCGTTGCCGCCCTGCATGACGACGCGCTTGCGCAGCGGGTCGTAGACGGCCTGGTTGCCGTTGACGCTGCCCGGCCACGTGGCGCCGGTGCCGGTCGGGTTGGTCAGCACGTCGCAGTCGCTGATCTTGGTCCAGTTGCCGCCGTTCCAGGTCCAGACGTCGAGGAAGCGGATCTGCTCGGGCGTCGCGATGCCGTTGTCGATGCCGCCGCACAGCAGCACGTCACCGAAGTCCGAACGCGTCATCATGCTCTGCTGGCCGCGCGGGGCCGGCGAGTTGGCCGGGCTCAGCTGGTTCCAGGCGCCGCCGAGGAACAGCCACGTCTCGCTGCTGTTCACGTTGGGGGCCACGTCGTTGGTCTGGCCGCCGAACAGCAGCATGCCGCCGAGCACCGGGTCGAAGGTCATCGCCGTGAACTGGCGCGGCGTCGGGCTGGTCACCGGCGTCACGTTCGCCCACGTGTTGGTCGCCGGGTCGTACTCCCACGTGTCGTTCAGCAGCGTCGGCGTGGTGCCGCGCGTGTTGCCGCCGAACACCACCAGCTTGCTGGTGCTCGGGTTCCACGCCGCCGCGTGGCGACCGCGCGCCGGCGGGGCGCCGACGGTGCCGTGCGCCTGGATCTGCGTGAACGTGCCGGCGAGCGCGTCGAACGCCCACAGGTCGTTGGTCACCGTGCCCGTGTTGTTGCCGAGGCTGCCGCCGAACACCCACAGCTTGTCATTGCTGGCCGCTCCGCACGAATCGGCGCGGAACGTCGTGTTGAAGTTCGGGACCGTCGGCGGGGTGCCGGCCGGCGTCGTGGTGCCCGCCGTGGTGATGGCGACCCAGGTCGCGCGCGGGGCAGCGCGGTTGGTCAGGGTGACGGTGGGGAGCTGGGCTGCGGCGGTGGCGGCCAGCAGCGGCAGGAGGACGAGGCACTTGCCGTGGGACATGGGGATGCGGAGCGTGGGGTCGAGCGGGCGCCGCACCGAAATGGGTGTGGCAGCCGTCAGGCGACGTTCCGGTCCCTCGGGCCGGCGGATTCTCCGCGAAGTCGTTGGTGGCCTTGGCATCGGGCCATCGGCCCTCGCGGTGCGAGATCTGCACACCCGAGGTGGGCTCGCAGAGCGCGCGTTGTCTCCCGCGACGGCAGGGCCCTCTTTGCCGAGCGCCGCTTGGTTCGCTCGGGCATGACGGACCTATCGCGAGTGGCCGAACGATCCGGGCGACCACCCGAATCGCACATTCCTTGTCAGGCATCCGCTGTTCAACGCAAGGAAGCGGCGCCAACCCGCGCTGGCGGGTCCGGACCCTTCTTGCCCGTCGGCGGGCAGGTGGGCTGTGCGCCACCCCAGCAACCCTCATGAACATGCTCCGATTCCGAAGTGCCTGCGCGCTTGCCGCGATCACCCTGCTCGCTTCGTCCCTGGCGTCGCAAGCCTGGCAGCAGGTCACGCCCAACCCGCCAAATCCTGCGCCGATCGCGCGCAATCGCGCGGCGATGGCGTACGACGCCGCGCGTGGGCTGACCATGCTGTTCGGTGGCTACAATGGCACGGCCACGCCGCTCGGCGACTTCTGGGCGTTCAACGGCACGGGCTGGCAGCAGCTCGGCGGGGCGGTGCCGGCCGCGCGCTGGGGGCACGGCATGGTCTACGACACGCGGCGCGAACGGCTCGTGCTGTTCGGCGGCTTCCAGCCGAGCCCCGGCAATCCGATCCCGGATGCGATCGGGCTCAATGACACGTGGGAGTACGACGGGTTCGGTTGGACGCAGGTGGCGACGACCGGGCCGAGTCCGCGCGGCTACTTCGGCATGGCCTACGACCCGATCCGACAGCGCACGGTGGTGTTCGGTGGCGCTGGCCCCAACACGACGTACCTGCAGGACACGTGGGAATGGAACGGCACGGCGTGGACGTCGGTGAACACGCCGGCGCGGCCGTCGATCCGGCGCGGGCCGGCGATGGCGTACGACATGGAGCGCGCCGAGGTGGTGCTGTTCGGTGGCGGTGCGTTCGGCACGCAGTTCGGCGACACGTGGGTCTACAACGGCTCGGCCTGGACGCAGCGCACGCCGGCGACGTCGCCGCCGGCGCGCTGGGAGAGCACGCTGGCGTTCGATCCGTTGTGCGGCAAGGCGCTGCTGCAGGGCGGGACGACGTTCACATACCAGACGATCTATGGCGACTCGTGGAACTGGGATGGCGTGACGTGGACGCAGGTCGTCGGCGCGCAGCCGTCGGCGCGGCACGGCGTGGCGGCGGCGTTCGACCTGCAGGCCGGGCGGTCGCTGTGGTTCGGTGGGCGCGACAGTGCGGGGTTCCGCAGTGACCTGTGGGGTTGGTCGGGCGGGTGCGTCCGCACGATGTCGACGATCACGCCGGCGGTGGCGGGGCAGACGGCGCAGTACCGCT
>CAMAUH010000438.1 GCA_945861365.1 Candidatus Kuenenia stuttgartensis | reverse complement strand
CACAGGATCTCGTCGCGATCGGACAGCGCCAGCCACGTGTCGTCGCGCACGTTGGTCAGCAGCCGCTGCAGCATCGCTTCGATGCGGGCCTGCTGCGCCGGCGCGAACGCGACCTTGCCGGCCTTGCCGCGATCGGCCGCTGCCAGCAGCGCTTCGCCGACGAGGCACGTCACCGCCGCGTAGACGTTCGGCAGGCTGTCGGTGCCGCCGAAGTCGTACTGGCTGTCGCGCACGCAGCCATCGCCGTCGTCCATCGCGACCAGGAACGCGGTGCCGCGCTGCCACAGCTGCGCTTCGTCGTACACGCCGGGCGCGCGCGTGCCTTCGATCGGATCCTTAGCCAGCACCGCGTCGGGCAACGGCAGATAGTCCTCGAAGCCATGCACGAACGGCCCGTGGCCTTCGGCTTCCAGTGCGGCCTTCCAGGCTAGCGGCTCGTCAGGCAACGCCGCCGCCAGCGCATGCCAGCGCTCGACCGCCGCGCGGCGCTGCTGCGTGCGGCACAACGCGGCGCCGGCGAGCCACTGCGCTTCCGCCGCGATGCCCGCGGCCGGCTTCTGCGCGACCACCGCGTCGGCGAGCTGCACGGCCTTCGCCGCGTCACCACTGCGGTAGGCATCCCACGCTTCGCGCAGGGCCGGGGCCCCAGGGAAGCCTTCGCTCTTCGCCTGCACCAGCCGGCGCAGCGGCGCCTCGAACCACTGCGGGTGCAGCGTCGTCAGCTGTTGCACCGCGAGCAGCACCTTGCCGTCGCCATCGAGCACCAGGTAGCCGGGCTCGAGGAACTTCTGGCGCAGCAGGTCGTACTTCTTCTGCAGTTCGCCGCGCGGCACCTCGGCCACCGGCACGAAGTGCGTGCGCAGCAGTTCGATCGTCGTCGGCCACGAGAACGGCCCGCCGCGCAGGTAGCGGTCGATCTCCGGTTTGCGATCCATCGGCGAGCCGGCGAGCGTCGGCACGTACCAGAACACCGGCTTGCCCGACTGCTTCGCTTCGGCGAGCGCCTTGTCGACGCTGTCGCGGAAGCCGACCGCGCTGCCGGCGCGCGCCGCCAGCTCGCCCGGCGCACCGCGCAGCTTCTTGGTCGAGTTCTGCGCCGCGAGCGCACCGACGACCAGCGACAGGAATCCGATGCGCAGCAGGAGCGACAGCATCGCCTCAGCGTGCCCGCCCCGCCTGCCGCCCACAAGGCGCGCTTGCCGCATCGCCGCCGCGACCGTTCGATGGCCACATGCTCGGCGAACGTTTCGATCGCGCCCTGCTGCTCGCCAGCGAGCTGCACCGTGCCCAACTGCGCCGCGACTCCGGCGTGCCGTACCTGGCGCACCTGCTGGCCGTCGCCGGCCTCGCGCTCGAACACGGCGCCGACGAGGACATGGCGATCGCGGCACTGCTGCACGACGCGGTCGAGGACCAGGGCGGGCTGCCGACCGCCGACCGCATCCGGGCCGCGTTCGGCCACCGCGTCACCGACCTCGTGCTGGCGCTGTCCGACACCACCGACGACCCGAAACCGCCGTGGCGCGCCCGCAAGCGCGCCTACCTGCTGCACCTGACCACCGCCGGGCCCGACGTGCTGCTGCTGTCCTGCTGCGACAAGCTGCACAACGCGCGCAGCATCGTCGAGGACCACGCCCACGTCGGTGCTGCCGTGTGGCAGCGCTTCCGCGGCCAGCGCGACGGCACGCTGTGGTACTACCGCGAACTGGCGACGATCTTCGGCCAGCGCGGCCCATCGCGGCTCGCCCACCTGCTCGGCGATGTCGTCGCGCGGCTGCACCAGCTGCCCTGACGTTCGCACGCGGCGCGCACCGGCCGTATACGTTCGCCATGCTGCCACGCCCGCTCGTCCTGTTGCTCGCCGCTGTCTGCCTGCTGCCCGATGAAGGGCAATGGCTGCCCACCCAGGTCCGCGACATGGACTGGGACGCGCTGAAGAAGCGCGGCATGGTGATGAGCAAGGACGAGTTCTGGCACCCCGAGCGCGGCGGCGTGCTGTCGGCGACGGTGCAGATCAACGGCTGCACGGCGTCGTTCGTGTCGAAGGACGGCCTGCTGGTGACCAACCACCACTGCGGCTTCGGCGCCGTCAGCGAACTGAGCTCGCCGGAGCACAACTGGCTGCGCGACGGCTTCGCGGCCAAGGACCTCGCCGCGGAACTGCCGGCGCCGGGCATGGTCGCGTCGGTGCTGCAGCGCATCGACAACGTCACCGCGGTGCTGCACGAAGCGCAGCAGAAGGCCAAGGACGACCTCGACCGCTGGGGCATCACGCAGCGCACCATCGCGCGGCTCGTCAACGAGACCGAAGCGAAGGAGCCGAACACGAAGTGCTCGGTCGCGTCGTTCCTCGAAGGCAAGGAGTACCACCTCTACGTGCGTACGCAGCTGAAGGACGTGCGGCTCGTCTACGCGCCGCCGCGCGCGATCGGCGAGTTCGGCGGCGAGGTCGACAACTGGGAGTGGCCGCGCCACACCGGCGACTTCACGTTCTTCCGCGCCTACGCCGGCAAGGACGGCAAGCCGGCCGAGTACAGCAAGGACAACGTGCCGTTCCAGGCGCAGCACTTCCTGAAGGTCGCGCAAGGCGGCGTGCAGCAGGGCGACCTCGCGATCATCATGGGCTACCCGGGCCGCACGCAGCGCTACAAGACCAGCCGCGGCGTGGCGCTGCAGCAGGGCTACGTGTTCCCGCACCGCCACGCGGTGCTGACGCAGGCGATCGCCGCCCTCGAAGCCGCCGGCAAGCAGAGCGAAGCGAAGGCGCTCGAGGTCGCCGACCGCATCAAGTCGCTCGCCAACGTGCAGAAGAACTCGGCCGGGATGATCTTCGGCCTGCAGCGCAACGCGGTGGCCGCGAAGAAGCAGCGCGAGGAAGCGCAGTTCCGCGAGTTCGTCGCCGCCGACGCGGACCGCAAGGCGCGCTGGGGCACGGTGCTCGACGAGATGCTGGCGCTCGACGAAGCCGAAGCGAAGACGATCGAACGCGACACGATGATGTGGTTCCTCGGCATGCTCGGCGACGACATCCCGCTGCTCGCGGTGCTGCTCGAAGCCTGCGGTGCTGCCGCCAACGACCCCGATGGCAAGGTGCCGCCGCGCCTGCTCGAACTGCTCGCCGGTACCGACATCGACGCCGACTGGGCGCTGCTGCAGCAACCGCTGCTGGCGGTCCTGCTCGCCGAGTTCGCCGCCGTCAGCCAGGAGCAGCGGCTCGAGGGCACGGCGATGCTGACCGATGCGGCCAGCGTCGCGGCGGTGTTCTCGGCGACGAAGATGACCGACCCGACCGCGCGCAGGGAACTGTTCGGCAAGGGCGGCAAGGCGGTCGCCGCCAGTGAAGACCCGCTGGTGGTGCTGGCGCGCGGCCTCGCCAAGGAACGGCAGGCGAACGTGATGCGCCAGCGGCTGCGCGCCGGCCAGAACCTCGACGTCGGCCGGCGCTGGATCGCCGCGCAGGAAGCGTTCCGCGGCAAGTCGTTCTACCCCGATGCGAACAGCACGCTGCGCGTGTCGATCGCCGAGGTCGGCGGCTACTCGCCGCGCGAAGCGGTGACCTACGCGCCGCACACGACGGTCGCGGGCCTGCTGGCGAAGGAGACCGGCAAGGAACCGTTCGCGAACCCGAAGGCGCTGCTGGCGGCGGCGGAGTCGCGCAGCACGTCGCGCTGGGTCGACAAGCGCCTCGGCGACGTGCCGGTGTGCTTCCTGACGAACGGCGACACGACCGGCGGCAACTCGGGTTCGCCGGTGGTCAACGGCAAGGGCGAGCTGATCGGGCTCAACTTCGACCGCGTGTTCGAGAACGTCGCCGGCGACTTCGGCTGGAGTGCGGAGCGGTCGCGCAACGTAGTGTGCGACGTTCGGTACGTGCTGTGGGTCGTCGAGTCGGTGTGCCCGAGCCCCGGGTTGCTGAAGG
>CAMAUH010000437.1 GCA_945861365.1 Candidatus Kuenenia stuttgartensis | reverse complement strand
CAGGAGCCGTTGCTGGCAGCGGCCCAGCTCGGCGTGCAGTCGGTCGTGCGTCGCCCGACCGGGGTGCTGGGGGAAGCGCTCGCCGAGCAGTTGGCCATGGAGGCCTTGCCGCAGTTGCTGCGGCTAGCCGGGGCGCCGGCGGACCGCTTCGCGATGCCGTCCCCGTCCCCGCCTCCGCCACCGCCGCCACCGGCGCCGCCGATGCATGCCCCAGAGGCGCCGCCCGCCAGGGTCGCGCCGAGTATGCCGGTTGCCGCGCCGGTCATGGTCTCTGGGTCGCGGCCGCCGTCCGTCGTCGGCATCGGCGTCAGCACCGGCGGGCCGAAGGCCCTGACCCTGATGCTGCCGATGCTGCCGGCCGACTTCCCGTTGCCGATCGTGCTGGTGCAGCACATGCCGCCGAAGTTCACGGCCAGCCTGGCCGAGGCGTTGGACAAGGTCTGCAAGCTGCGCGTGGCCGAGGCCAAGGAAGGCGATCGCGTCGAGCGTGGCCGCATCCTGATCGCGCCCGGCGGGCGCCACATGCGCGTCGTGCGCACCGAACTCGGCGACGTCATCCGGCTGACCGACGACCCACCGGAGTGCTCCTGCCGACCGTCGGTCGACTACCTGTTCCGCTCGCTGGCCGAGACGTTCGCGGGCCGCACGCTCGGTGTGGTGCTGACGGGAATGGGGGAGGACGGCTGGATCGGCTCGCGCCTGATCCACAAGGCCGGCGGCGCGGTGCTGGCGCAGAACGAAGCGACCTCGACCGTGTACGGCATGCCGCGCGGTCCGGTCCAGGACGGCATCGCGACTGCGGTCGCGTTGGAACACATGGCGGCGTCGATCGTGAACGCGGTGCGAGGTGCGAGATGCAGTTGAGAACCGGAGAAATGGCGCTGATGCGGCAGATGGTGCTGCAGCTCGCGGGGGTTTCGCTCGACGACTCCAAGGGTTACCTGATCGAGTCCCGCCTCGGGCCGATCGCGGAGAAGGCCGGCTGCACGAACTTCAACGAGCTGTACTTCCGGCTGCGTTACGGCACGGAACCGGCCCTGACGCAGCAGGTCGTCGATGCGATCACGACGCACGAGACGATCTTCTTCCGCGATGGCGCGCCGTTCGACGCGCTGCAGTTCAAGCTGCTGCCCGAAGTGCTCGACGCGCGCGAGCGCATGGGCCAACCGAAGAAGCTGCGCATCTGGTCGGCGGCGTGCAGCACCGGCCAGGAGCCGTACAGCATCGGCATGATCCTGCACGAGGTGATCGGTGACCTCGCCGGCTGGGACATCTCGATCCTCGGCACCGACATCAGCAAGTCGACGCTGGAGCAGGCCGAACAGGCCATGTTCCCAGACCACGACATGGCCCGTACGTCGCGGCCGCAGATGATGACCAAGTACTTCGAGAAGGCGGGTGGTGGCCACCGCGTCGTCGAGAAGGTGCGCAAGCTGGTGCAGTTCCGGCAGCTCAACCTGGTGGCGCCGTTGGCCGGCCTCGGCCCCTTCGACGTCGTGTTCCTGCGCAACGTGCTGATCTACTTCGAGGCGGAGACCCGCAAGCAGATCGTGCAGCGCGTGGCCGGCACGCTGCTGCCGCACGGCTGGCTCGTGGTCGGTGCCTCGGAGAACCTGATCGACGCCGGGCCGCAGTTCCAGCCGCAGACGCATTGCCGCGCGACCGTCTACCAGCCCGGCGCCGAGCCAGTCAGCCGCAAGTAGCGGCGGCGTCTGGCCAGCCACGTCGCTAGACTTCGCGCCCTCGCAGCCCCGCTGCTTCCTTCCAAGATGAACAGAACGCTCGCCATGGCGTCGCCGTTGTCCGGCCTCGCCGTTCTCGCCGCTGTCGCGGTCCTCTCCACCGGTTCGTTGTCCGCCCAGGATCCTGCGCCGCCGAAGGCCAGCAACATCCCGGAGTGCAAGGACATGCAGAAGACCGAGTCGGGCCTCGAGATCGGCTTCTTCAAGAAGGGCAACGACGAGGCGCCGCCGGCCGCCTCCGACATGGTGGAGGTCCACTACTCGGGCTGGCTCACGGACGGCACCCCGTTCGACAGCTCGCGCGACCGCGGCCAGCCGGCCTCGTTCGCGGTCAACGGCGTCATCAAGGGCTGGACCGAGGGCCTGATGCGCATGACGCCCGGCGCCCGCTGCAAGCTGGTGATCCCGGGCGACCTCGCCTACGGCAAGCAGGGCCGGCCGCCGAAGATCCCGGGCGACGCGACGCTGGTGTTCGATGTCGAGCTGTTGAAGGTCACCCGCATGCCGAAGCTGCGCGCCGCGAACCCGGCCGCCCAGCAGACCATGGAGTCCGGCGTGAAGTGGGAGACCGTCGTCGACGGCAAGGGCGACGTCGTCAAGGCCGAGGACGGCCTGGCGCTGCGCTACGCGATCTGGAAGCAGAGCGGCGACCTGCTCGATTGCTCGGAGCGGCAGCAGAACCACCTGCTGCGCGGCACGCTCGACGCGCTGCCGTTCCCGTTCCTGAAGGACCTGGCCCAGAAGTGCCGCGTCGGCACCGTGCTGCGCGCCGAAGTGCCGCAGAAGCTGTTCCCGAACGCGCAGGCCGACACGGTCTGGGAGCTCGAGCTGAAGAGCGTGCTGGCGGTGCCGCAGTTCCGCGCGCTGGATCCGGCCAAGACGGTGAAGACCGCCAGCGGCCTCAAGTACGAGGTCATCGCGCTGGGCGAAGGCGAGTCGCCGAAGGCCAGCGACCTGGTCGTCGCGCACTACTCGGGTTGGTTGACCGACGGCAAGCCGTTCGACGGTTCGTACGCGCGCGGCGAGCCGAACCAGTTCCCGCTCAATGGCGTCATCGCCGGCTGGACCGAAGGCCTGCAGCTGATGAAGCCGGGTGGCAAGTTCCTGTTCGAGATCCCCGGCAACCTCGCCTACGGCGAGCGCGGCTCGCCGCCGTCGATCGGCCCGAACGCGACGCTGGTGTTCCTGGTCGAGCTGGTCGAGGTCAAGAAGCAGTGACGCGGGTGGCGGCCGCGCCGAGCTGGCCGCACGCCGCCATCACCGAGCGCCCCTTGGTCTGGCGCACGCGCACGGCGAGGCCGTGCTGGCGCAACAGCGCCGCGAACGCGGCAATCTCCGCGGCCTCGGGCGGCCGGCTGATCGGTGCGGTGCCCGGGTTGTAGGGGATCACGTGCACGAACGTGCGGCCCAGTGGGGCGGCGAACGCGGCGATCGCCGCGGCATCGGCCGCGCGATCGTTGATGCCGGGCAGCAGGCACCAGTGCAGGCCGATCGCCAGGTTCGCGCGCTGCCGGAAGCGGACCAGCGCCTGCTGGATCTCGCGCAACGGATAGCGCGCACTGTGCGGCATCAGCTCGGCGCGGGCCGCATCGTCGGCGGCGTGCAGGCTCAGCGCGATGCCCAGGCGCTTCCAGTCGAGTTCGCGCAGCGCGTCGAGGCCCGGCACGTGGCCGACCGTGCACACCGTCAGGCGATCGTGCGCATAGCCGAGGCCGTGGCGGCCGGTCAGCACCGCGAGGGCCGGCAGCAGCGCCGCGAGGTTGTCGAGCGGTTCGCCCATGCCCTGGAACACGAGCGTGTCGGGGCGCTCCGTCCGGCACTGCAGCGTCACCTGGGCGACGATCTCGCCAGCGGTCAGGTTGCGGCGCAGGCCGAGGCGCCCGGTCTCGCAGAACGTGCAGGCGCGCGCGCAGCCGACCTGCGTCGACAGGCACAGGCTGCTGCGGCCGCGGCCCATCGGCAGGGCGACGCTCTCGATGACCTCGCCGTCGTGCAGGCGCAGCGCCGTCTTGCGCGTGGCGCCGTGGTCGCCGGCTTCGTCGAGCTGCTGCGCGACGGTTGGCAGGTCGAGCGTCGCCAGGCTGCGCCACGCCGCCGCGGTGCCGGCGCTGGCACCGTGCAGCTCGGGCTCGAAGCGACCGTGGCACACGGCATCGCGGTGCAGCACAGGGGCGAGGCCCGCACCCTT
>CAMAUH010000436.1 GCA_945861365.1 Candidatus Kuenenia stuttgartensis | reverse complement strand
GCTGTGCCGAGCCGCGCTACGGCCGGGCGCGATCGATGCGACGACGTTCGCCCTGGTGCGGGTGGTCGCCGGCGCCCTGGTGCTGGTGCCGATCGCGCGGCGCACGCGCAGCCTGCGCGCCGTCATGCAGGCCGGCTCGTGGCCGTCGGCGGCAGCCCTCGCGGTGTATGCGGTCGCGTTCGCACTGGCCTACGTCGAGCTCGACGCCGCGACCGGCACGCTGCTGCTGTTCGGCGCGGTGCAGGTGACGATGCTGGGCACGGCGTTCGTCCGCGGGGAACGGCCGCCGCGCTTCGTGTGGTGCGGTTTCCTGCTGGCCACCGCCGGCCTCGCCGTGCTGCTGCTGCCCGGCGTGCACGCGCCGGAGCCGGCCAGTGCTGCCACGATGGTCGCCGCCGGCATCGCCTGGGGCGCCTACTCGCTGCGCGGCCGCGGCGCGGTCGATGCAACCGCGGCCACGACGGCGAACTTCGTGCGCGCGGTGCCGCTGTGTGGGTTCGCGAGCCTGGTCGGACTGGCCTTTTGCATGCCGCAGGCAACGAGCGCAGGGGTGCTGCTCGCGGTCACGTCGGGAGCGATCACTTCGGGCCTCGGCTACGTGGTCTGGTACACCGCGGTGCGTTCGCTGCCGGCGAGCCGCGCCGCGACCGCCCAGTTGGTGGTGCCGGTGCTGGCGGCGGCGGGCGGTGTGGTCTGGTTCGACGAGCCGCTGACATC
The DNA here is from genome assembly GCA_945861365.1 of Candidatus Kuenenia stuttgartensis. Lineage (GTDB taxonomy): Bacteria > Planctomycetota > UBA1135 > UBA1135 > UBA2386 > UBA2386. Next base: position 3,214 of record CAMAUH010000436.1, on the reverse strand, counting down.
GCGCCTGTGCAGCGCGGCACCGCTGGTGCTCGGCGGCGTCTGGCTGGCGATCGTGGCGCGCCGGCGGTGAGCCGCTCGCATCCTGCCGGAGCATGCTCCAGACTGCGCAACCCGCCGATGCCCGTTCGACGCCCCCTGCTGCCGAAACTGCTGCTCGCGACCTTCACCACGCTGCTCGCGAGCGGCATCGCTTGGTGGCTGTGGAGCCTGCGGGCACAGCGCAGCACCGTCGAACTGACCAGCAGCGAACAGGATGGCCCCGCGTGGAACGGTGATTCGGCGTACGTCGTCGATGCCGCCGCCGGCTTCCGCCCGCGCCGTTCCAGCGTCTCCAGGACGCCCATGCTGGCACTCGACGACAGCGACGTGCAGATGGTCGAGAAGCACCGCGACCGCAACGCCTTGCTGCGGGCGACGGACCTGCCCGAGAAGAGCCCGCTGCCGCGCGTGCTGGTGCTCGGCGACAGCCACGTCGATGGCGTGGTCAGCACGGCCGACAACTTCACCAGCCGGCTGGAAGCCGCCAGCGCGACCACGGCGCACCCCTACCTGGTGCTGAACGCCGGCTGTGGCCTCTACAGCCTGTGGCAGCACGTGTTGCGGGCGCGCGACCTGCTCGGCCGCTTCCACCCGCAGGTCGTCGTCGTGGTCGTGTTCCTGGGCAACGACTTCCTCGACCTCGACAATCCGACCGTACCGCACCTCGACGACGCCTTGGCTGAAAGGCCCGGCGGCAAGCTCGACCGGCCGGAGACGACCAGCGCGCGCCAGTCGGAACTGGCCCTGCGCGACCCCAACGGGCAGCTGTTCTGGCAAGGCCTCAACCAGGCGCTCTACCTGCTGCGGGAGCCGGCGCGACGCGACGTGCTGGTGCAGAAGAGCCGCCACGCCGTCGAGGTCATGGAACGTGCCGCGGAGGCTGCGGATGCCGAGGTCGTCTGGGTGCTGCTGCCCTCGTTCGACCTGGTGTTCCCCGACCACACGGCCGGCCTCGGCAAGGTCACCGCGGAGGTCGTGCAAGCCGGCGTGCAGCGGACGATGCGGGATGCCTTCGCCGGCGTGCTCACGGCCCGCGGGGCGCGGGTGCTCGACATGGAGCCGCTGTTCGCCAAGGACGGCTCGCTGGCGCTGTACGCAAAGGACTTCCACATCTACCGGCGCGCCCATCGGTTGCTGGCGGACGCCCTCGCGCCCCTGCTGGCCGCCCTGCTCCCCTGAGGGACTGATCCAAGCAGTGTGGTTGGCCCCGCCAAACCGGGGTTTGGAGCCCGCCGGACGGGGGGAACCACACTCGTTGGATCAGCTCCCAGCGGTACCGAGAATTCATGGAGGCATTCGACAGCATGAGCAGTCCTTCGGGCACAATGCGGCCTCGCTCGGGAGGACCGCCGTCCCGGCCCCACCAGGAGAGAGAGAGTTCGAATGCCCTCAGTCCACACGTTGCCCCTCGTTGCCAGCCTGCTGGCATTGCTCGCCGCCCCCGGCCTCGCCCAGCGCAAGGTCGAACTCGACAAGGAATACAAGGACAAGAGCTGGGGCTACCAGATCCGCACCATCAAGGACTGGAACAGCATGCCGCCGGACCAGGAGGACCGGCTGACGGTGGGCCGCTGGAAGATGTCGCTCGACGAGCTCGAGAAGCGCGGCGACTACCAGGCCGCCCGCGCCGGCGCTTACTGCGAACTGAAGGTCGTGCGCGTGGTCGTGAAGGTCGAGACGCCGCGCGACGCATCGGGCGACAAGGCGAAGCCCGCCACGCCGGAGAAGCCGGAGAAGCCGGACCAGCTCGAGGAACTGCGCCGCCGGCTCGGCGCGGGCCCCGACGCCAGCAACGCCAAGAACATCGACGAGTGGATCAACAGCACGTTCCCCGAGGCCGACAAGCGCTGGATCCGCACGCCCATGAAGGGCGCGCGCATGCCGGGTGAGCTGATCGAGTTCGGCAAGGACGCCAGCAACGTCACGATCGGCGTGTTCAAGGGCTCGGGCGTCGAGTGGGCCGTGGTCTACACGTCGTTCGAGGAGAACTACCGCAAGACCTGGCGCGACATCTACCTGAAGAGCCTGCAGAGCTTCTCGGCGACCGGCAACGCCAACGCCAACGTCGCCGACGCCAGCCGCACCGACCCCAACAAGCTGGAAGGTGAAGAGAAGCGCGCCGCGCTGAAGGCGAGCGTCGCCGGCAAGCCGGGCTGGTTCACGGTCGACACGAAGTACTACGTGTTCATCAGCAACGCCGACCGCGGCTTCGTCGAGAAGCTGGCGCGCGAGCTCGAGATCGTGCGCGACAAGGTCTACGTGCCGAACTTCAAGCCGCGCAACACCAAGCAGCCGCTGAACCCGGTCCGCATCTTCGCGACGCAGTCCGAGTACCACCAGTTCGGCGGCCCAGGCAGTTCCGCCGGCTACTTCTCGCCGGGCACGGGCGAGCTGGTGCTGTTCCAGAAGTTCGACGACATGTCGGCGACCAAGTCGAAGGACGACTGCCGCTCGGTGATGTTCCACGAGGGCTTCCACCAGTACGTGCACTTCGCGATCGGCGACGTGTCGCCGCACTCATGGTTCAACGAAGGCCACGGCGACTACTTCGCCGGCCTGACGATCGCCGGCAACACGGTCGGCAAGGCGCAGGTCTTCGACTGGCGCGTCGACCACCTGAAGCAGCACATGCAGCAGGGCAAGGACCTGATCCCGCTGCGCAGCCTGCTGCGCTACGAGCAGCGCGAGTACTACAACAACGCCGGCCTCAAGTACTCGCAGGGCTGGGCACTGATCTACTACCTGCGCGAAGTCACCAAGGACAAGGCGCTGCGCCAGGCGCTCGACACCTACTTCAACTACCTCGCCGACAACGTCACCGCGTTCCGCGCGACGAAGAAGGAAGGCGAGGAGGACAAGCCGACCGACCCGCGCCTGCGCATGATCGACTTCGAGGACGCGACCAAGGTGAAGGAGATCCTGTCGCAGGCCGTCGACAAGGCGTTCGCCGGCATCAACCTCGAGGAAGTCGACAAGAGCTTCCGCGAGTGGGTGAAGAGCCTCTGAGCCTGGGCTGAGCCGCCCCCCGACAGGCGCGCCAGCCGGCGCGCCAGCGTCCGCGACCCCGCCGCGCCGTAGCCCCTCAGGGCCGCCGCGAGCACCTCACAGCGGGATGTTGCCGTGCTTCTTCGGCGGGTTGCTGTCGCGCTTGCTGCGCAGCAACTCGAGCGCCTGG
>CAMAUH010000435.1 GCA_945861365.1 Candidatus Kuenenia stuttgartensis | reverse complement strand
CTTCGACTCGGCTTCGAGCTTCTTCAGCGTCTCCATCAGCGCCTTGCGCGCTTCCTTCAGGTCGGCGACTTCCTGTTCGAGCGTCGAGAACTGGCCCTCTTCGGCATCCAGTTCCTTCACCGCGTCGAGGTTGACCGCACCGAGCCGTTCCTTCTGGCTCTGCAGCAGCTGCACTTCCTTGCGCGCAGCGTCGGCGTCGAAGTCGTCCTGCAGCCACAGGCGCTGCAAGCCGTACCAGGCGGCGATCCAATCGGGCGGCAATGGCGGCCCCTGCAGCTGTTCGACGCAGCCGGGCGGTGCTACCGGACCGTGGTAGGTCGCGGCGTTCTCCATGCCGATGCCCTCGATCTCGCCGAGGCAGCGCCGCAGCTCGATGCCGGTGTCCTCGCGCAACCGCTCTTCGAGCCGCTCGAAGCGGTGCTCGACGTCGGCGCGCAGCAGGCGGGTCTGCGTCAGCGCCTCGCTGGCGGCACTGCGCCGCTGCTCCCACTGCTGCACGTCCTGCTGCACCTTGGCCCGCTGCGCGCGCGCCGCTTCGACCGCGGCCAACGCCTCGACCTTGTCGCCTTCGAGCTCCGCCAGCCGGTCCTCGAGCACGGCGACGATCTCGGCGAGCCGCTCGATCTCCGCCAAAGCACCGGCGCGATCGTCCTCGGCATCCTGCAACCGGGACTGCAGCTCCTGCAGCGCGCGCTGGAAGTCGCGCACCGCCTCCTCGTGCATGCGGATCGACCGCACCAGGCCTTCGCGCATCTCGGTGGTCTGGGCCTGGCGGATGCGCAGCTCCTGCTCGGCGCGATGCTGGGCCTGCGCGTGCGACTCGGCTTCGCCGATGCGCTCGCCGAACGAGTGCTCCTCGCCCTGCGCCTGCAGTTCGCGGCGCGACAGCAGGAACTGGTCGAACAACGCCGTGCCGAGCCGCGCCAACGCCGCACAGCGCGTGCGCGTCAACTCTTCACTCTCGTGCTGCAGTTCGCCGAGTTCGCGCGCGACGTCCTGGCTGCGCGCCGCGAGCCGCGACTCCTGGGCCTGCACGTTCTGCAGCTGGCGACGCGCGGTCGCCAAGGCATCGCCGATGGCCTTCAACTCCCGCTTCAAGCGATCGACGCGGCCGGTGGCCTGGTCCTTGCCGGACTGCAGCGCCGCGAGCTGCTGCTCGAGGCCGCTGACCACGCTGCCGAGTTCCTGGATCTGCGAACGGCGCACGACGAGGCCCTGATGGCCCTCGGCCGCGGCACCGCCCTCCATGCGTGGACCGCACACCAGCGTGCCGTCCGGCGTCACGAAGCAGAGATCCGCGCGCGACGAATCGGCGATGTCGAAGTCCGCGACGACGACGCCGCGCAGCAGCCAACCGAGCAGCTTCTTGCTGGCGGCATCGTCGACGGCGCCGCCGGCGATCACATGCCGCACGAGGTCGGTCAGGTAGTGCACGCCAGCCGGCGGCTTCAGCAGCGACGACGTGCTGCTGCACGGCGGGGCTTCGCCGAACGCCTCCTCGACCAGCAACAACACGCGGCCCAGCCGCCGTTCGGCGAGATCGCGCACGATCGCCGCCGCGTGTTCGCGCGTGTCGACGACCAACGCCTGCACGTACGGGCCGAGCGCTGCTTCGAGCGCCTGGCCGTGCTGCATGTCGATCTCGATCAGGTCCAGCAGGCGACCGCGCAGGCCGGGCGGCTGCGTCTTCAGCACATGGCGGGGCCCCTGGTCGAAGCCCTCGAGATGCGTCTCCATCGCCTGCAGGGCGAGCCGGCGACCTTCGACCGCCGTCAGTTCCCGGCGCAGCGTCGACTCCTGCTCCGCCAGTGCTGCGGCGGCGGCGTCGGCGCCCTCGAGATCTTCCAGCGCGCGGCGCTCGCGTTCCTGCAGCAGGCGCTCGCGCGTGCCGAGGTCGGCAGCTTCTTCGTGCCAGCGGGCGAGTTCGCCACCCAGCCGGCCGGACTCGTCGCGCAGCGTCGTCGAGCGCTCACCGAGTCGCTGCTCGCGCGCCCGCACGGCACCGAGCTTCGCGGTGGCGTCCGCGGCGGCGTTGCGGGCCCGGGTGCGGCGATGCAGCAGTTCGAGCTGGGCGGCGCGGATCGCTTCGCGCTGCTGCTGCAGCGCCCGCAGCGCGCTGATCGCCTGCTGCACGGCGCCACGTTGCTCCTCCAGCGCCTTGTGCAGTTCGACGAGCTCCTGCTCCCTCTGCGTCAGGTCGTCGCGGGCGAGTTCGAGCGCGACGGTGCGTTCGGCGTTCTGCTCGGTGATGCCGGCCGCGCGCTGGCGGCTGCGCTCGAGTTCGGCGAGGCGGTCCTTGGCGCGCGACTGCTGGGCCGTCACGCGTTCGCGGTTGCTGATCAGCTCGCCTTGGCAACTGCGCAGTTCGTCCTGCACGCGCGCCAGGGACTGCGCCGCCGTCTGGATCGCGGCGTCCGCGCTCTCCAAGCCGACCGCGGCCGCGTCGCGGCCCTCCTCGGCGGTGCCGACCTCGACCTGCAACTCGTCGAAGCGCTGCGCGTGCAGCTTCCACTCGGTGCCGAGCGTCTCGCCATCGATGACCGCCAGCGCCGCCCGCAGATCACGCAGCGACGACTGCAGTTCCTGCCAACGGCGCGCCTTGCCGGCCTGGATGCGCAGGCTGCGGATGCGGCGCGAACGTTCCTCGAGCAGGTCGGTGATGCGCGCGAGGTTCTGGTCGGTGCGCTCGAGCTTGCGCAGCGCTTCCTTCTTCTGGATCTTGAAGCGCGCCACGCCGGCCGCTTCCTCGAAGATCGCGCGGCGGGCCTCGGGATTGGCCGACAGCACCGCATCGATGCGGCCCTGCTCCATCACCGAGTAGCCGCCGGTGCCGAGCCCGGTGTCGAGCAGCACGTCGCGCACGTCCTTCAGGCGCACTTCCTGCCCGTTGAGCAGGTAGGTCGATTCCTTGTCGAGCGTCAGCCGACGCGAGATGTCGACTTCGGTGCGACCTTCGAGCTGCCCGAGCGGATCCTCGAAGGTGATCGTCACCTCGGCCATGCCCATGGCCTCGCGGCCTTCGGCGCCCTTGAAGATGACGTCGGTCATCTCGGTGCCGCGCAGGCTCTTCGCGCGCTGGTCACCGAGCACCCACTTGATCGCGTCGACGACGTTCGACTTGCCGCAGCCGTTCGGGCCGATGATGCCCGTCAGGCGCGAATCGAACTCGAACTCGGTGCGATCGGCGAAGGACTTGAAGCCGCGGGCGACGAGGCGTTTGAGGCGCATCGACTACTCCTGCCCGAAGCGGCGCGTGAGGGTCGACGCCGCCGGTGCGGCCACGGGACCGAAGTCGGTGTTGCGGCCGAGCAGCGTCAGCGACGTGCGCCGGCGCGAACGCTCGGCAGCGACCGCGCCATACGCGACGGCCGCCGCCGGCTGGCCGGTGACGACGAGCAGATGCTGCACCGCGTCGGCGATGTCGCCCGTCGACAGCATGGCCGTCGACAGCGCCACGTCCTCGCCCGCCACCACGGCATCACGTTTCTGGCGCAAGGCCATCAACACGACGTTGGCGAGTTCGAGAGCGCGCCAGTCTTCGTCGACACCGATCGACTGCAGCGCCAGATGGATGGACCGCGCCAGTTTGGTCGCGCGCAAGTACTCGCGTCGACCATCACGCTTCTGCACCAGATGTTCCGCCCGCCGTTTCATGACCGCCCTCCCGCCGCTTCTCCAGCATGGGCTTCAACTCGTCGAGGAACTGCGTGACGTCCTTGAACTCGCGATAGACCGACGCGAACCGGACGTACGCCACCTGATCGAGCGCTCGAAGCTCCTGCATGATGAGGTTGCCGATCACCTTGCTCGGCACCTCCTTGTCGAAGGCCTCCATGCATTGGCGTTCGATGCGGTCGGCGATCACTTCGAGCTGGTCGAGTGACACCGGCCGCTTTTCGCACGCGCGCAGCATGCCACCGAGCACCTTCTGGCGATC
>CAMAUH010000434.1 GCA_945861365.1 Candidatus Kuenenia stuttgartensis | reverse complement strand
CGCCAGCGCACACAGCGCCTCGGTCGCGCGCACCAGTTCGCCGAGCGCCTGCGGGTCGCGCGTGTTGCCCCAGCAGTAGTTGTCGAGGATCACCGCGTAGTCGGGATCGCCGCCGGCAGCGACCAGGTTGCGCATCGCTTCGTCCAGCGAGCACTCGGCCATCGCCGCGGGGTCGATCTTGCTGTAGCGCGGGTTCAGCCCGTTGCTGAGCACGACGCCGCGGCGGCTGCCGAGCTTCGGTGCCAGCACCGCCGCGTCGCTCGGACCGTCCTCGCGCACGCCGCACAGCGGCTTGCCGGCGGACGCGGCCTGCACCTCGTGGTCGTACTGGCGCACGATCCACTCCTTGCTGCAGACGCCGAAGTCGGCCATCACCGCCAGCAGCGCCTTGCCGAGGTCGGTGTTGGGGGCTGGCACCGGCTCGTGCAGCGTCGGCGCCACGTAGACCGCGTCGCGCACGCGCACCGGCAGGCCCTTGTGCAGGAAGTGCAGGTCGAGGTCGGCGTGCACGGTGCCCTGGAACTTGACGACCAGCCGGTTGTCGGCGGTGAAGTGGCCGAGCACGACCGCTTCGCTCGCTTCCTCGCGGCACACCTGCAGCACGCGCGCGAGCTTCTCTTTCGGCACCGCGATCACCATGCGTTCCTGCGCTTCGCTGATCCAGACCTCCCACGGGGCGAGGCCTTGGTACTTCAGCGGCGCTTCGCCGAGCTCGACCATGGCGCCGAGGCCTTCGGCCATCTCGCCGACCGCCGAGCTGAAGCCGCCGGCGCCGCAGTCGGTGATCGACGTGAACAGGTCCTCGTCAGCGCAGCGCAGCACGGCGTCCATCGCCTTGCGTTCGGTGATCGGGTCGCCGATCTGCACGGCGCCGGAGCTGACCTTCTCGCTGTCGGTGTGCAGCTCGAGCGAGCTGAACGTGGCGCCGTGGATGCCGTCGCGGCCGGTGCGGCCGCCGATCGCGACGATGACGTCGCCGCTGCGGGCCGCCTTCTTCGCGCGCGCGGTCGGCAGGATGCCGACGTTGCCGACGTAGACGAGCGGGTTGCCGACGAAGTTCTCGTCGAAGTGCACGCTGCCATTGACGGTCGGGATGCCCATCGGGTTGCCGTAGTCGCGCACGCCCGACACGACGCCCTTCAGCAGCGACAGCGGGTGCATGCAGCCCTGCGGCAGCTGCGCTGGCTTCAGGTCCGGCGGTGCGAAGCAGAACACGTCGGTGCTGGCGATCGGCCGCGCGCCGAGTCCCGTGCCGAGCACGTCGCGGATGACGCCGCCGACGCCGGTGCCGGCCCCGCCGAACGGTTCGATCGCCGACGGCCGGTTGTGCGTCTCGACCTTGATGCAGACCGAGTCCTCGTCGTCGAACTTGACGATGCCGGCGTTGTCGACGAACACCGACACGCAGAAGTCGCGGTTCAAGGTGTGCGTGACCTTGGCGATCGTGCTCTTCAGCAGGTTCTCGATCAGGCGGCCTTCGAAGCGCACGTTGCCGGTCAGCGTCTTGTGCTTGCAGTGCTCGCTCCACGTCTGCGCCAGCGTCTCCAGCTCCATGCGGGTCGGCGCGCGGCCGAGCTTGCCGAAGTGCTGCTGGATCACCGTCATCTCGGCGCCGTCGAGTGCCAGGCCGCCGTCCTTCGACAGCTTCTCGAGGCCCGCGGTGTCGAGGCCGGCGAGCGGGATCGAGTGCACCGTCAGGTCGGCCTTGCCGGCGGCGGCGGGCAGGCCTTCGGGCAGCGAGCCCAGCCGCACGTCCTGCACGACGTCGTTGGCGAGCGCCTTCCTGGCGACCTGCAGCAGGCGCTGCGGGTCGACGGCACCGGTGACGTCGAACGCGCGGTAGGTGCCGACGGCGACGACCGGCAGCTGCATGTCGGCGAGCGCCTTCTGCACCGAGTGGGCGACCGGGTCGGTGACGCCGGCGCGCGGCACGACGGCGACCATCGGTGACGCGGTGGTGGTCGCTGCACCGGGCGCATGCACCACGCAGTCGTCGAGCACGGGATCACACAGCACCGCGCGCGCGAACGTGCGCACCTGCGCTTCCGGCAGCTCGGCGCCGAGCAGGTAGCCGCGCCGCGCGCGCACGTCCTGGATGCCGTCGAGACCGGCCGCGCGCAGCGCGCGTAGCGCCGACTGGCCCATGGGATCCTGCTGTCCGGGTCGGACCAGAACGTCGATTCGCCACGCCTGCATGGAGGGACGATGCCGGCCACGGCGAACGCACGCAAGCATGCGCAGCGGCGCCGATGCCGCAGGCCGATCCATGAGCCCGTCGGCTCCGACGCAGGCGGTCGTCTGCCGCCCCGCCGCGACCCTTCGCAGTACACTCCACCCTGTGGACACGGAGCCCGAGGGATGGAACGCAGCCACCGTCTTCGCCGTTGAGCCGCGACCGTTGCGGTCGTCGGCTCCAACGCAGGCGGGGTAGGCCCGCGACCTCGTGTTCCCTAGTAGCTTTCGTCGGGACCGGGGAACGTGCCCTGCTGAACGTCCTGGCAGTAGCTGCGGACCGCCTCGCCGATGTCCTTCGCCAGTTCGCGGTAGCGGCGCACGAAGCGCGGCCGGAACTTCGTGAACAGCCCGAGCAGGTCGGGCGTGACCAGGATCTGGCCGTCGGTGTGCGGGCCGGCACCGATGCCGATGGTCGGCACGCCGACCGCGGCGGTGACGGCGCGGCCGCAGTCGGCCGGCACCTTCTCCAGCACGATCGCGAACGCGCCGGCCTGTTCGAGCGCGCGCGCGTCGTCGATCAGGCGCTGCCGTTCGGCGTCGTCCTGGCCGCGCGCGCGGTAGCTGCCGAACTGGTGGATGCTCTGCGGCGTCAGGCCGAGGTGGCCCATCACCGGGATGCCGGCCTGCACGAGGCGCTGCACGGTCGGTGCGAACTCGACGCCGCCTTCGAGCTTCACCGCTTCGGCGAGCCCTTCCTTCAGCATGCGGCCGGCGTTGCGCAGCGCGTCCTCGATGCTGACCTGGTAGCTGAGGAACGGCAGGTCGCCGACGACCAGTGCACGCCGCGCGCCGCGCGCGACCAGTTCGCAGTGGTAGACCATCTGGTCCATCGTCACTGGCACCGTGGTGTCGCGGCCCTGCACGACGGTGGCGACCGAGTCGCCGACCAGCAGCACGTCGACACCGGCTTCATCGAGCAGGCCGGCGAACAGGTGGTCGTAGGCGGTCAGTGCCGTGATGCGACGCTGCTGCGCCTTCATCGCGCGCAGCGTCGCGGTGGTCACCTTGCTCGGCTTGTCGCTCATCACCAGTCGCCGAAGGTGTCCGGCGAGTCGGTAGTGGGCGGCGGCGTCGGGGCCGGTGGCGCATCGCTTCCTGGTGGGGGCGGTGGGCGGTAGTCGTCGACGCCATCCTCGGGCACGCGCGGCGAGCGGCGCTTGGGCTTGCCCTTGCCTTCGACGATGCTGCCGAAGGTGGGCACCCGCTTCGGATCGAGTTCGACGTCGAACGCCGACAGGTCGAGCGCCGCCGGTTCGATCACGTCGACCTTGCCGCGGCGATCGCGGTAGCGCGGCACGACGTCGACGTCGCGCGGCGCGCCCTGACGACCGCGGTCACGATCGCGGCGGCGGTCGTTGCCGCGCTGCTGCCCATCACGTTGCTGGCCGCCGCGCTGCTGCCCATCACGCTGCTGCCCGCCGCGCTGCTGCCCGCCACGCTGCTGCCCATCACGCTGCTGGCGTGGCTGCGGTTGCTGCTGGCGCTGTCCCTGGTGCTGTGGCCGCTGCTGCTGCTGCTGCGGTTGCTGTGGTTGCTCGCCATCGCCGACCGGGGCGCCATCGCGGTTGCGCCGACCGCGGCGCCGCCGCCGGCGGCGGCCGCCGCCTTCGCGCTGGGCGTCACTGCCGGGCATGCCGTTCCCGCCATGCTCGGTGTGGGCTTCGCTGCCAGCCTCGATGGCTTCTGCGTCGCCATCCGCCATGGCATCGC
>CAMAUH010000433.1 GCA_945861365.1 Candidatus Kuenenia stuttgartensis | reverse complement strand
CATCGGCAGGAACGCGGCGTAGCGGCCGACCAGGCCGTGTTGCAGGAACAGGAAGTCGGTGCCCGCGGCGAAGGCGAGGTTGCGCCACGTCAGCACACCGAGCAGCGCTGCCACCGGCACCAGCAGCAGCGCCAGCCACGCGGTGGCTGGCGCCTGCACCGACAGCGCGGCGGCGGCGATTGCGGCGAGCACGGCGCCCTGCAGCGTCGTGCGGGCGACCAGGCGGGCGCTGCCGCTGTGCCACGTGGGCCGTTCGTTCTCGATGCCGGGCAGCAGGGCCGGCAGCAGGTGGTTGGCGCGGTCGATGCGCGTCAGCGGCACCACGACGTCGAAGCCGCCGGCGGTGTCCTCGCCTTCGCTGCGGCTGCCGCCGGCCGAATCGGCCTTCACCGAGGCGACCCCGAGCAGGCGCCGCAACCACGGCTGCTCGATGGTGACGCGCTGGATGCGCGCGCGCGGCAGCGTCTTCTGCCGCGTGGTCAGCAGGCCGTAGCGGCGCTGCAGCACCTCGTCGCGCAGCGTCAGCACGAAATCGTGGAACTGCACGAGATTGCCGAGCGTCGCCGACACCACGCCGGCAGCCATCACCACCAGCAAGAGGCCGAGCAGCACGGCGCCGACCACCAGCGGCGAGAACTGCGACAACCAGTCGCGCGCGCCGTTGGCGAGGCCCGACAACCGCGCCGCGAAGCCGAGCTGGTCGGCGAACTGCAGCGCCGCGAAACCGGTCACGACGAAGGCCGACAGCCGCAGGTCGGTGACGCCGCGCAGCAGCAGTTCGCCGGTGCTGGCGCGATGCACGACCCACTCCGGGCTCGGCGGCGGCGGCGGCGCGCCGGCCAGTGCGTCAGCGGTCGCCGTCGCGGGGTCGCTGCCGGCCGCGGCGGTGGCCTGCATGCGCGCGCGGGCGTCGAGCAGCACCTGGCGCAGGTGTTCGGCCGCCGGCCGCGACAGCGAGTCCAGGCGCGCTTCGACGCCGCGCCCCGACGCGGTCTCGACCATCACCACGCACAGCCCGAGTGCGCGGCGCAGCAGCGACGACTCGAGGCCGAGATCCTGGATGCGATCGAGCGGGATGCGCCGTTCCTGCCGCTCCAGCAGGCCTTCGCGCACCCGCAGTTCTTCGGTGGTCAGCGTGAACTCGAGCGTCAGGTAGCGCGCCAGCACGTAGCCGAGCTGCAGCACGAACATCAACACGCCGAAGGCGAGGAACCAGCCGTTCTGCAGTGCCACGCCGAACACGATCGGCAGTGCGGCCTGTCGCAGCGCGTCGAGCAGGCGCAGCAGCAGGATCGCCGGATGCAGGTGGCCGCGCGCCAGCACCGTGGCGGGTGCGGGCGTCGGCAGCGGGGCCGCACCGGCGGTGGGATCAGAGACGTCCGTCACCGCGAGCCTCGACGATGCGGTCGCGCAGCGCCTGCGCCTCGTTGGCCGCGAGCCCCGGCACCCGGAACGCCGAGCCCTCGTTGCCGGCGGTGAAGACGACCAGCGTGGCGAGCCCGAACAACCGCTCCAGCGGGCCGCGCACCAGGTCCACGTGCTGCATGCGGCGCACGGGCACGGCGCGTTCCTCGACGAACAGGATGCCGTAGCGCATCAGCAGCAGGTCGCCGAGGAAGCCATAGCGCCAACGCGAATAGGCCAGCAGCGGGGCTCCGAGGGCCAGCAGCAAGAGGCCGGCGCAGATGCCGAGCAGCACATGTTCCAACGTGGTCGTCCAGCTGCTCCAGTGCTCCGCCAGCAGCGGGCGACCGACGAACCAGGCGAGGCTGGTCAGCACGCCCGTGGTCAGCGTGTCGCCGAGCACCCAGTAGGCGACGACGCGAGGTTGCAGCCGCTGTTCGGGCCGCACGGGAACACTGCTCATGCGGCGAGCGTGCCCGGGCCGGTGCCGCACCGCAACCGGTTGCCTGCCGCCCTCGCGACTATCCGTCGTGGCGGGTGCCGACCAGGGTGGCCAGCGACTCGACCTGCGTCGAAGTCTCGGCGGCCGTGCGCGCCAGCGTCTGCGAGCCGGCAGCGCTGCGTTGCGTGACGTTATGGATCTCGGCGACGCCGCGGCTGATCTGCTGGATGCCGCCCGACTGCTCCTTCGTTCCCGCGGCGATCTCGGTCACCAGCGTGGTGAACCGCGTCGTCGCATCGACGATCTCGCGCAGCATGCCGTCGACCTCCTGCGAGATCTGGCTGCCGCGCTGGGCGCGGTTGCCGGCTTCGGCGATCAGCTGCGAGGTGTTGCGCGCCGCTTCGGCGCTGCGTTGCGCCAGGTTGCGCACCTCTTCGGCGACCACCGCGAAGCCCTTGCCCGATTCGCCGGCGCGCGCCGCTTCGACGGCGGCGTTCAGCGCCAGCAGGTTGGTCTGGAAGGCGATGTCGTCGATGACCTTGATGATGCGCGAGATCTCGGTGCTCGAGGTCTGGATCTCGCCCATGGCCTCGACCATGCGCTGCATCGCGCCGGTGCCCTTGGTGGCCGCTGCCTCGGCCGTGCGCGCGAGGTCGCTGGCGTCGGCCGCACTCTTGGCGGTGCCGGTGACGAGTGCGGTGATCTCTTCGAGCGCCGCCGACATGCTGTGCAGCGACGTCGACTGCTGTTCGGCGTTGTCGGCGACGTTGCGGCCGGTGTTGCTGGCCTCGCGGGTGCCGTTGGCGAGCTTGTCGGTGCAGGTACGCACGCTGGCAAACGTCGCCTGCACGCCGTTGACGTACGCGTTCAGCTGGCAGGCGAGCTGGCGCAGTTCGCCGGTGGCGACCTGTTCGAACGGCCCGGTCGCGGTCGCCTGCTGGTCGCCGGCGAACTGCTGCAGGCGCGTCGCGATCGTGTCCAGGTCCCGCGTGCGGCGGCGTGCACCGAACGTCTGCTGGATGGCGACGGCAAACGTGGCCGCGGTCATGCCGACGAAGCCGAGGCGGCCGCGCGTGCCGAACGCGGGCCACGCGAGCAGCGTGGCGATGGCGAGGGGCAGGCAGGTGGCGAGGGGCAGCAGGTGGGTGGGCATCATGGGGTGCTGTCGATCCGCTACGGGTTGTCCCTCGGTGCATCGGCACGACGGGGCAACGAGGTTGAGGGAGAGTCGGCGACCTGCGGTAGGCTGCGCGCTGGCTTGCCCGGCCCCGTGTTCCCCATGCGCTGCAGAACGCTCGTCCCGCTCCTCGCCGCCCTTGCTCCAGCCCTTCCGCTCGCGGCCCAGGGTCCGGATCTGGGCGCCGCCGCCCGCGCCGCGATCGCCGCCAGGATCCAGGAAGATCGCATTCCGGGCCTGTCGTGCGCGATCGCGTTGCGCGGCGAACTGGTGTTCCGCGAAGGCTTCGGCCTCGCCGACCTCGAGAACGACGTGCCGGCGACGCCGCAGACCGTCTATCGCCTGGCTTCGATCAGCAAGCCGATCACCGCGGTGGCGGCGCTGTCGCTGGTGGAGTCCGGCAAGCTCGATCTCGATGCCGACGTGCACACGCTGGTGCCGCAATGGCCGCAGAAGCCGTGGCCGGTGACGACGCGCCAGCTGCTGGCGCACCTCGGCGGCGTGCGCCACTACACCGGCGAGGGCGAGAGCACGACGCACTACGCGACGCAGATCGCGGCGCTGGAGCGCTTCGCCAGCGACCCGCTGCTGCACGAGCCGGGCACGCAGTACCACTACAGCACGTATGGCTTCAACCTCGTCGCGGCGGTGGTCGAAGCGCGCAGCGGCCAGCCGTTCGCCCAGTTCGTGCGCGAGCGCATCGCGCTGCCGAGCGGCGCCACGACGCTGCAGGACGACGACGTGCAGCGCATCGTGCGCGGCCGCGCCGCGGGCTACCTGCGCGTCGGCGACCAGCTGCAGAACAGCGCGCTGATGGACAGCAGCTACAAGCTCGGCGGCGGCGGACTGTGTGCTTCGGCTGACGACCTGGCGCGCTTCGGCGCCGCCCTGCTCGCCGGCAAGCTGCTCAAGGCCGAGACGCTGGCGGCGATGTGG
>CAMAUH010000432.1 GCA_945861365.1 Candidatus Kuenenia stuttgartensis | reverse complement strand
GGTCGGCGCGTTCGACCAGTGCGCGGCTGACGCTGCCATCGCCGGGCACGACCTGCAACACGCCCTCGGGCATGCCGGCATCGCGCCACAGCTGCTGCACGCGCAGCGACGTCAGCGGCGTGTACTCCGACGGCTTCAGCAGCACGGCGTTGCCGGCGACCAGCGGGGCGATCGCGTCGGCGTAGTTGTTCAGCAGCGGCCAGTTCCACGGCCCGATCACCGCGACGACCCCGCGCGCGTGGTGGATCACGCGCGTGCGCTTGTTCGGGAACAGGAACGGCCGCTGCGTGCGGTCGGCCAGCGCCCGGCGGCCGCGGCGGCCGGTGTAGAAGCGCGTCAGCTCCAGCGTGTAGAGCAGTTCGAACAGCTCGGCCTCGTGCCGCGGCTTGCCGCTCTCGGCGGTCAGCGTCGTCAGCAGCTTCGCGTCGTCGCGCAGCACGCGCGCGAAGCGGCGCATGGCGGCGGCGCGGGCGCGGAACGGCAGCGCCGCCCAGGCTGGCTGTGCGGCCCGCGCGCGTGCGAACGCGGCGTCGAGTTCGGCCGGTGTCGTCGCCGCGACTTCGGCCAGCAGTTCGCCAGTCTGCGGAGCGACGACGCGCATCACGTCGCGAAGGCCCGCGTGCGCACGGTGCCGTCCTTGTCGACCAGCACCATCGAGTTGCGCGCGATCGTGTCCCAGCCCGGGTCGTCGCTGAGCGGTTCGCTGCTGACCAGCACGCAGCCGCGGCCGCGGTCCGGCGCCAGCATCTTGCACTGGCCGTGATGGCACACGTAGATGCGGCCGGTGTGCACGTAGAGGCTCTCGCCGTCGTAGTCGGCCTCGGTCGTGTAGCGGCACGCCACTGCAGACTCGCCGTCGCTCATCGCGACATTGAGATAGGACTGCTCCTTGACGCCGAGCCGCTTCAGCAGGCCC
Source organism: Candidatus Kuenenia stuttgartensis (assembly GCA_945861365.1). GTDB lineage: Bacteria > Planctomycetota > UBA1135 > UBA1135 > UBA2386 > UBA2386. The sequence continues at coordinate 3,045 of CAMAUH010000432.1, read as the reverse complement.
TCGATGCGCGTGATCGCCTTCTGCAGCGCGTTGGCCATCTTGTCGGCGCCATGCCCGCTGGCGCGCGGCAGTTCGTCGACCACCAGCGCGAACAGGTGCTCACTGTCGGTGCTGCCCTGGATGCCGTCGAACGCGGTGTCGCCGAGCGATTCCAGCAGCGCGCGCCGCACGCGCGGGAACTCGCCGATGTCGCCGTTGTGCATGAACGCATAGCGCCCGCTGCGGAACGGGTGGCAGTTCGCTTCGCTCTGGCCGCCGTGCTTGGTGGCGGCGCGCACGTGCGCGAGGATCACCGGGCTCTGCACGACGCGCGCGAGCTCGAGCAGGTTGTGGTTGTTCCACGCCGGCGTCACCGAACGGAACAGCGCCGGCTCGGGGCTGAGGTCGGCCGCGTACCACGCGATGCCGAAGCCGTCGCCGTTCAGCGGGTCCTCCTGGCTCTTGCTGTGGACGCTCTGGTCGATGATCGAGTGCGCGGGCTCGACGACCAGCGAGGCGAGGCGGATGACCGGCCCGAGGTACAGCGTGAAGCGGCACATGGCGGCCATCATGCCCCGGCGAGCGCGTTCGCGGCGAGAAGGTCGACGACGGCGCGTCGGCGACCGCATAGGCTCGCCGTGATATGGCCGACTCGCTGCTCGCCATCGATCGCCTCTGCTACCGCCACGGCGATCGCCAGGCCGTGCGCGAGGCAACCCTCGTCTGCCAGCGCGGTGAGATCCTCGGCCTGCTCGGCCCGAACGGGGCCGGCAAGACCACGCTGCTGTCGTGCGTCGCCGGCCTGCTGGCCGGCTTCACCGGCGCGATGGCCTTCGGCGGCACGCCGTTCCGCCCGGCGCACGATGCCACGGCGCGCGCGCGCATGGGCCTCGTGCCGCAGGACCTCGCCGTCTACGAGGAACTGACCGCGCGCGAGAACCTGCGCTTCTTCGGCGCGATGCAGGGCGTCGCCAGGAGTTCGCTCGATGCCGCGGTCGCGCGCGGGCTCGCGCTGGCCGGCCTCGACGACCGCGCGGACGACCGCGTCGCATCGTTCTCGGGCGGCATGAAGCGGCGCCTCAACCTGGCGATCGGCGACCTGCACGAACCGGAGCTGCTGCTGCTCGACGAGCCGACCGTCGGCGTCGACCCGCAATCGCGCAACCACCTGTTCGACTCGCTGCTGGCCCTGCGCCAGCGCGGCCGCACGCTGATCTACACGTCGCACTACATGGAAGAGGTGCAGCGGCTGTGCGACCGCATCGCGGTGATGAACGACGGCCAGATCGTCGCCGTCGGCACCGCCGCGGAACTCGCCGTGCACGCCGGCATCGCCGGTGCCGACCTCGAGCAGGTGTTCCTGAAGATGACCGGCCGTTCGCTGAGGGACCAGGCATGAAGCTGTGGAGCACTGCGCTGTGGCTGCTGCAGAAGGACCTGCGCCTGTGGCTGCGCGACCGCACCGGCATGGCGCTCGGCCTGTTGCTGCCGATCGCGCTCGTCACCGTGTTCGGCATGGTCATGAAGTTCGCGTTCGGCGGCAGCGGCGGCATGCCGAAGGTCGAGCTGTGGGTCGTCGACGAGGACGGCAGCGATGCGAGCCGCAAGTTCGTCGATGCGCTGCGCGACGTCGGCATGCTGGCCGTGCGGCCGAAGGCCGGCGATGCGCCGATCGCCGCGGCGAAGGCGCGCCAGCAGGTGCTCGACGGCGAAGCGCACCACGCGCTGATCGTGCAGAAGGGCTACGGCGAAGCACTGGCGGCCGGCAAGGAACCGCCGCTCGGGATGGTGCGCGACCCCGGCCGCAGCATGGAAGCGAAGCTGGTCGGCATCGGCCTGATGCAGGCGACGATGGCGGCGGGCGATGGCCGCAGCATGCCGTGGCTGCTGGCGAGCGCGATGCGGCGCCAGGGCATGAGCGAACAGGGCATCGCCGGCGTGCGGCTCGGCATGGACATGGTGCAGAAGGTCGTCGATCGCTTCGCCAGCGGCGGTGAGCCCGAACTGCGCGCGACCGGGGCGCAACCAGGTGCGAACTTCGACATGGGCGCGCTGTTCGCCGACATGGTGCCGGTCGCGCGCGAGGACGTCGTGCCGCCGGAGCGGCCGAAGATGCTCAGCTACCAGCTCGCGCAGAGCGTCGCCGGCATGACGGTGATGATGCTGATGTTCGGGCTGATGGCGTGCAGTTCGACGCTGCTGCAGGAGCGCGACCAGGGCACGCTGCGGCGGCTGCTGGTTTCACGCGCGCCGCGGCCAGCACTGCTGCTCGGCAAGTTCCTGTTCTGCTTCACGGTCGGCATCGTGCAGCTGCTGATCCTGTTCACGTGGGGCGAGGTGGTCTTCGCGGTCGGTGCGTTCCGCGATCCGGTGACGCTGGTCGTGCTGTCGATCACGTGGGCCGCGGCGGCGACGACCTTCGGCATGCTGATCGCCGTGTGGGCGAAGACGCAGAAGCAGGCCGAAGGGCTGTCGACGATGCTGATCCTGGTGATGGCGGCGCTGGGCGGCTGCTGGTTCCCGCTGCAGGTCGCCGAGCTGCCGCTGTGGGCGAGCGTCATCACGCACTCGACGCTGACGCATTGGGCGATGACCGGCTACCAGGGCATGTTCTGGAGCCAGAAGCACTTCACCGACCCGCTGCTGTTGCGCACGATCGCGGTGCAATGGGGGTTCGTGGTGGTGGGGGCGTTCGCGGCGTGGCGGATCTGGCGGGCGCGCTATCTGGCGAAGTGAACGCCGGGTGGCGTTCTTTGTGGCCTGCCACCTTGTGCAACTCGCCGCTTGCCGTAATCAGGCGCCCATGACCACCGGTTCGACGATCACCAAGCGCAGCACCATGCAGGACGTCCTGCAGGCCTTCCCCAGCGCCCAGCGCGCGCTCTTCTCCAAGTACCACATCGGCGGCTGCAACAGCTGCGGCTACCAGCCTGAAGACGTGCTCGAAGACGTCGTTCGCCGGCACAACATCAGCGATGTCGACGAGGTCGTCGAGTTCATCCACAGCGCCGATGAAGCCGACCGCCGCATCCAGGCCAGCGTCGCCGACGTCGCCGCGGCGCTGCG
>CAMAUH010000431.1 GCA_945861365.1 Candidatus Kuenenia stuttgartensis | reverse complement strand
CCTGCGCAACAGGGCCGTGACGGATGCGCATGGTGGTTGCGCAATCATCCTGCCGACCAACGCCGCACACGAGCATGGCTATGCTCCGCCGCTCGTCTCGGCTCGTCTCGTCTCGCAGCCACCATCTTGCTCCCCTACCTCGTCGCGCTGGCCTGCTGTGTCGCACTGACCGGGCAGGCAGTCTTCCCTGCACCGCCAGAACCTGCCGGGAATCCCTCCACGCCGGACAAGGTGCTGCTGGGCAAGGCGTTGTTCTGGGACGAGCAGCTGTCGTCGTCGCGCGGCGTCGCGTGCGGAACGTGCCACATCCTGGAGCACGGCGGCGCCGACCCGCGCACACCGTCCGCGCTGCATCCTGGTGCCGACGGGCAATTCGGCACCGATGACGATGTGCACGGCTCGCCGGGCGTGCCGCGCCACACCGCGAACGGTGCACTGCTGGCGAGTGCGCCGTTCGGCGTGCAGGCGCAGGTGACGAACCGCCGCGCGCCGTCGGTCATCAACGCCGCCTACGGCACGCGGTTGTTCCTCGATGGCCGCGCCGACGACGTGTTCCGCGATCCACTGACTGGCACCGTCGTGTTGCCGAGCGGTGGTGCACTCGAGAACCAGATCGCCGCGCCGCCGGTCAGCGGCGTCGAGATGGCGCACCTCGGCCGCACCTGGGCCGACATCGCCAACGACCTGCCGGCGCTGACCCCGCTGCGGCTCGCGACCCAGGTGCCGACCGCGCTGCAACAGTTCCTGGGCAACGACGACTACGCCGCGGTGTTCGCGCGCGTGTTCGGCACGCCCGGCGTCACGCCGACCCGCATCATCTTCGCGATCGCCGCCTACGAACGCTCGCTGGTCAGCGACCGCTCGCCGTTCGATCTGCACCTCGCCGGGCTCGGCCCGCTGACGCCGATGCAGTCGCTCGGCCTCGCGCGATTCCAGACCTTCTGTGCTGCGTGCCACACCGACCTCGATGCCGCGGTGCTGACGACCGGCCCGGTGCTGGACGACTTCCGCAACATCGGCGTGCGGCCGGTCGCCGAGGACGCCGGCCGGTTCGCGGTGACCGGCAATCCCGCCGACCGCGGCCGCTTCCGCGTGCCGGGACTGCGCAACGTCGCGCTGCGCGGCAGCTACTTCCACGACGGCAGCCAGCAGACGCTCGGCCAGGTCGTCGACTTCTACGCACGCGGCGGCGACTTCGCCGACAACCGCGATCCGCTCGTCGACGCCATCAACGGCCACATCTTCATCAGCGACAGCCTGCAGCTGCAGGCGCTGTTGAACGCGCTGACCGACCCGCGCGTCGCGAACGGGCTGCCGCCGTTCGATCGACCGCGCTTGTGGAGCGAAGGACCACTCGCACTCGCCGGGTTCGGCACCGGCACCGTCGGCGCGACCGGCCTGCCGCTGCACGTGGCAGGGCTCGGCGCTCCGTACGCTGGCAATCCGTCGTTCGGCGTCGGCGTCGACTCGCTGGCCGCCGGTTCGTTCACGTTCCTGCTGCTCGACGTCGCGGGCTCACCGGTGCCGACCACCGTGCTCGGCCAATCGCTGCACGTCGGCCTGACGCCCGCACTACAGATCCTGCCCGTCGGCCAGGCGATCACCGGTGCTGGCGGCATCGGCTACGCCACCGCGGTCTTCCACGTGCCGCCGAACGGCGCCAACGGCACCTATTGGCTGCAATGGGCCGCGGTCGACGCCGCCGGCCCCGCCGGCTTCGTCACGTCGCCAGCACTGCGTTTCACCGTCTTCTGATCGTGCCCCTCTACCGAGGTCCCCTCCCATGCGACACCGACTGCTCTCCACGCTGCTGCTCACCGCGCTGTGTTCGCCACTCGCGGCGCAGAAGTTCCCGGTCATCTCGGCCAAGCCGCCGTTCTGGGCCGGACTCGGCCGTGACTCCACGCACAGTGCGCAACTGACGACCGGCACGCAGCCGATGAACCAGATCCGCTGGCAGACGCCGGTGGACCTCGTGCCGCAGTACACGGGCACCTACCTGCTGATCCACTATGGCTCACCGTTGATCACGTCGAGCGGACTCGTGCTGGTCACGGTGAAGACCGGCGCCAGCGGGGGCTTCCAGGTCGAGTGCCGTCAACCGTCGAACGGTGGCCTGATCTGGAACCAGACCACCGACTACATCCTGCCGCCGCACAACTGGACGCCGAGCTGCGGCTCGACCCTGACCCCTAGCAACCAGCTGGCGACACCGGCCGCCGGCGGCACCATCCTGCTGCGCGCGAACGCGGACTCGCCAGCCAGCGTGCCCACGCGCATCGCGTTCTACGGAACCGCCGCCTACGCGGCGAACCCCACCGCGTACGACAACGCGGTGCAGATCTGCACGCCGATCACGTCGGACCTGCACGGCAACCTGTTCTTCGGCTTCCGCGTCAGCGGCAGCACGCCGGTCCCGCTGACCAGCGGCCTCGCCCGCATCGCCGCCAACGGCACCGGCTCGTGGGTCGCCGCCTCGACGGCCGCCGCCGACCCTTCGATCCGCAAGGTCGCCTACAACTGCGCGCCGGCGGTCACCGCGAACGGCAGCTCGGTCTACTTCGTCGTCAACAGCAACAACAACTCGGGCGCCAGCGGCGGCTATCTGGTGAAGCTCGATGCCACGACGCTGGCGACGCAGGCGACCGTGCGCCTGAAGGACGTCGTCAATCCGAACAACGACGCCTACCTGCACGATGACGGCACCGCCTCGCCGACGCTCGGCCCGGACGGCGACGTCTACATCGGCGTGCTCGAGAACAGCTTCGGCAGCAACCACCTGCGCGGCTGGCTGCGCCACTTCGACGCCAACCTGTCGACGACCAAGCTGGCCGGCCCGTTCGGCTGGGACGACACGCCGTCGATCGTGCCGCGCTCGATGGTGCCGCAGTACACCGGCCCGTCCAGCTACCTGGTGCTGACCAAGTACAACAACTACTGGAGCGGCGGCGGCGACGGCATGAACCGGCTCGGCGTGTTCGATCCGAACGTGTCGATGATCGATCCGATCTCGGGCGCCACGGTGATGAACAACGTGCTCAACGTGCTCGGGCCGACGCCCGATCCGGCTTTCCCGACCGGCGTCACCGAGTGGTGCATCAACACCGCCGCCATCGACGTGGCCGGCAAGTCGGCGATCGTCAACAGCGAGGACGGCAAGTGCTACCGCTGGCACTTCCCGACCAACACGCTGAGCCAGACGGTGACACTGACGGCGGGCCTCGGCGAGGCCTACACGCCGACGATCGTCGGTGCAGACGGCACCTGCTTCGCCATCAACAACGGCATCCTGTTCGCGATCGGACAGTGACGAAGCGGCGCGCACGGACGCGCCACACCCTGCCTTGAAGGCGGCGGCGCGAGCAACCGGCGGTTCCGCGCCGCGCGACCGCGAACCCGCGCCGCCGCTGCGCTGCAGCGGCAAGCGAGGGGCTGGTGCCTCGCCGCGGAACGCCTACGGTCTCGCCGCCCCTCGACCTCGTTCGCCGACCGCCACTCCCATGCTCACACTTCGACTCGCCACCTCGTTCGGCCTCGCTTCCATGCTGGCTGCCGGCCATGCCACCGCGCAGCAACCGCAGGCCCCATCGGTGACGGTGGACGCCACGGCGGTCGGCGCGCCGCTGCCGGCGGTCGCCGCCGCGTGGGACGAGTTCCAACGCAGCATCGGCGGCCCGTGGCTGGTGCGCTGGAACGCCGCGACCGGCACACCGCGCGCGATCTTCGGCCATGGCTACGAGCTGGCTGGCTGGCGCGGCGCCGATCTGCCCGAAGCGCGCCTGCATGCCGAGCAGGAACTGCGGCGCTGGTCTTCGCTGCTCGGCGCTGGCACCTCCGAGTTCCGCGAGGTCATCGGCGCGCGCATGGGGCGCACGTGGACGTTCACCTTCGAGCAGTGGTTCCGCGGCCTGCCGGTGCTCGGCGGCCGCGCCGACGTACGCATCCACATGGCCGGGCGGCTGTGCCACCTCGGCAGCACCGCCTGGCCGATT
>CAMAUH010000430.1 GCA_945861365.1 Candidatus Kuenenia stuttgartensis | reverse complement strand
GGCGTCGCCGCTGGCGTTGACCTGCAGCAGCACGGCGAGGCGGCGCTGCTGGCGAACGAGCTCGCGCTGCAGTTCGTCGGCGAGGCGGGCGCGATCGAGGCTGTGCACGAGCGCGAGGCCCGGCACCGCGAGCAGCTCGCGCACCTTGTTGGTCTGCAGCGAACCGATCAGGTGCCACTGCAAGCCGTCGAGGTCGCGCAGCTCGTTCGCCTTGGCGGCGAGTTCCTGCACACGGTTCTCGCCGAACGCGCGCTGCGAGGCCGCGTGGGCGGCGCGCACGGCCGCTGCGGGGTGCGTCTTGCTGACGGCCAGCAGCTGCACGGCGTCCGGAGCACGGCCGGCCGCGCCCGCCACCGCGGCGATGTGCGCGCGCACCGCCGCGAGGTTGGCGGCGATCGGCGGATCGCCAGCACCGGTCATGCGTCGTCCCAGTGCGCGGTCAGCGGCCCGGGGAACATCACGCGGCCGCGCCGCACGAACGATTCACGGCCTTCGACCGCGAAGCCCGACAGCAGCGCGTCCCACGCTTCGTAGTGGTCGCAGTGCTCGACCCAGTCGCGCAGCGCATGGCCGACGCGCCGATCGCCGACGTGGCGATCCCCGAGATGCCGCGCCAGCTTGCGCAGGAACGCGGCGACCTCGGTGCGGAACGTGTCCGCGCCGACCTCTTCCTTGCGGAAGCCGAACTCGTTGATCAGCTGCTCGCGGTACGTGGAGGCGATCTGCGAGATCGAGGCGCCGAGCAGCACCTCCGCGACCGCCGCACGGATGTCCATGGCCATCAGTGCCGGAAGTGCCGGTGGCCGGTCATCACCATCGCCATGCCGTGCGCGTTCGCGGCCGCCACGACCTCTTCGTCGCGCTTGCTGCCGCCGGGCTGCACGACCGCGGCCGCCCCGGCCTTGGCGCACACCTCGAGTCCATCCACGAACGGGAAGAACGCGTCGCTGGCGACGACGCAGCCCTTGGCGCGATCGCCGGCCTTGTCGACGGCGATCTTCGCCGAGTCGACGCGGCTCATCTGCCCGGCACCGACGCCGACCGTGTAGCAGGCGCCGTCGTCCGCCGCGCGCGCGAGCACGATCGCGTTCGACTTGACGTGCTTGCAGACCTTCCATGCGAACGCCATCACGGCGCGCTCGGCATCGGTCGGCGCGCGCTTGGTGGCGACGTCGTGACGCGGCGCATCGTTGGGGCAATCGGCGGTCTGCAGCAGGAAGCCGCCGCTGACCGGCCGCGCGACGAAGCGGCGTCGCAGCGTCAGATCGGGCATGCCGCCGAGTTCGAGCACGCGCACGTTCGGCCCCCACTTCGCCTGCTGCAGCGCCGTGAGCGCCCCGGGTTCGACGTGAGGTGCCACGATGACCTCGAGGAACGTGCCGCTCTGCACGATCGCCTGCGCGGTGGCCACGTCGAGGGTGCGGTTGGTCGCGAGGATGCCGCCGAAGGCCGAGACCGGATCGCCCGACAGCGCCAGCTCGAACGCGCGCGGCAGCGACCCGGCGACCGCGGTGCCGCACGGGTTCGCGTGCTTCACCAGCACGCAGCAGGTCTGGTCGAACTCGAGCGCGAGGCCGAGCGCGGCATCAGCGTCGAGGATGTTGTTGTAGCTGAGTTCCTTGCCGCCCAGCTGCTTGCTGTTGGCGAGGCTCGGCGACTGCTCACCGATCGAATAGAAGGCCGCCTTCTGGTGTGGGTTCTCGCCGTAGCGCAGGTCCTGCAGCTTCTCGCCGGTGAACGTCGCGCGCGGCGGGAAGAACGGCTCGCCGGCGATCGTGCGCCGTTCGCAGTCCATCCACTGCGCGATCGCCGCGTCGTAGGCCGCGGTGTGCGAGAACGCCTTCGCGGCCAGCTTGCGCAGCAGTTCGGGCGGCAGCGTGCCGCCGTGCTCGCGCAGCGCGCGCAGCACCAGCGTGTAGTCGGCCGGATCGACCACGACCGCGACGTGTGCGTGGTTCTTGGCGGCGCTGCGCAGCATCGCCGGGCCACCGATGTCGATCTGCTCGACGATCTCCTGACGCGCGATGCCGGGCTTCTTCACCGCTTCGCGGAAGCGGTAGAGGTTGACGCACAGGATGTCGATCGGGTCGATGCCGTGCTGCTCCATCGCGGCGCGATGGCCATCGTCCTCGCGCTTGCCGAGCAGGCCACCGTGCACCTTGGGGTGCAGCGTCTTCAGGCGCCCATCCATCAGCTCCGGGAAGCCGGTGTAGTCGGCGACTTCCTGGATCGCGACGCCAGCGTCCGCCAGCGTGCGGGCCGTGCCCCCGGTCGACAGCAGCGAGAACCCGGCCCCGGCCAGCCCGCGAGCGAACTCGACGATGCCCTGTTTGTCCGTGACCGACAGCAGCGCGCGCCTCATTTCTTGACCTGGTCCTTTCGCATCTTCAGGTAGCCCTCGATGAACGGGTCGAGCCTGCCGTCCAGCACCCCGTGCACGTCGGACGTCTCGACGTCGGTGCGCAGGTCCTTGCACATCTGGTAGGGCTGCAGCACGTAGCTGCGGATCTGGTTGCCCCAGCTGATCGAGCCGCGATCGCCGTAGAACTTCGCCAGCTCCTCTTCGCGCTTGCTGAGTTCGAGCTGGTACAGCTTCGACTTCAGCATGCGCATGGCCGTCTCGCGGTTCTTGCCCTGGCTGCGTTCGGCCTGGCACGCGACCACGAGGCCGGTCGGCATGTGCGTCAGGCGGATCGCCGACTCCGTCTTGTTGACGTGCTGGCCACCCGCGCCGGACGCGCGGTAGGTGTCGACCTTGAGGTCTTCCTTGCGGATCTCGATGTTGATCGTGTCGTCGAACTCGGGCACCACTTCGACCGACGCGAACGACGTCTGCCGGCGACCCTGGCCGTCGAACGGCGAGATGCGCACGAGGCGGTGCACGCCCTGCTCGGCCTTCAGCTTGCCGTAGGCGTACGGGCCGCGGATCACGATGGTGGCGCTCTTGATGCCGGCTTCCTCGGCCTTCTGGAAGTCCGACTCCTCGATCGTGAAGTCGTTCTTCATCGCCCACTTCACGTACATGCGCAGCATCATCTCGGCCCAGTCCGAGGCGTCGACGCCGCCAGCGCCGGTCTGCAGCGTCACGATGGCGTTCATGCCGTCGTGTTCGCCGCCGAGCATCAGCTGGAACTCGAGCTGGTCGAGTCGCTCGGTGATCTTGCGCTCGGTGTCGACCAGATCGGCTTCGACCGCGGCGGGGTCGTCGGCGCCGAGTTCGAGCAACACGTTGCCGTCCTCGACCAGCCGCTTCAGGGTGTCGATCGGATCGACGACCTGGAAGCACATCTTCTTCTTGGCGACGACCAGCTGGGCGCGTTCCGGGTTGTCCCAGAAGCCGGGCTGGGACATCTGGTTCTCGATATCGGCTAGTTCGCGGTGGCGGCGAACGTAGTCAAAGAGACACCTTGAGCGATTCGACGCGCTCGTTGGCCGCCTGCAGCGCGGCACGGTGATCGTTCAGACCCATGGGGCGGACGATCTGAGCGACGACCGTGGCAGATGTCCAGGTCGATGGTCGGTTCGTGTTCGGTGCCGCGCGTGGCGGCCGGATCGTCAGCGCGGGAAAGTGGACCCGCGACGGGCACTGCAGGCAAAGGATCGAAGTCGGCGAATCATGGCCCGTCGCGGGTTCCGTGTGCGGTCCCCGGCGCGATCACCGGTGAGCCATTCTCGGCGGCGCACGGAACCGCATGAGTGCCTCGTCGCGGTCACGCAGCGACGATCGCATGCAGCGTCGCGGCCGGTCGCCATCGCACCGGGACATCACCACACCGAGGCGATCGAGCGCCTTTCCTGATTCTCTCGCAGTGGGACTGCGCGACCGTCAGGCCGCTTGGCGTTCTGGATTTCCGCAGTCGGGCAGACAGCGCGGTGGCATGCGATGCACCGGACTCTTGGCGCTCAGGGCCGCAGCAACCGCTGGATGTGCGCGAAGAACTCGGACCAGGCCGATCGCGCCGCGGCGATGTCGGTGCGGATCTGCGCGTCGCGTTCGAACGTCTCGGCGAGCCGCTC
>CAMAUH010000429.1 GCA_945861365.1 Candidatus Kuenenia stuttgartensis | reverse complement strand
TGCTCGGTCAGCGCGGGATTGACCCAGTAGTCGTGGTGGTAGCTCAGCACGTGGCCGAGCTGGTCCTGGAACCATGGCCGATCCGGGCACAGCGCGACCGCGCGGCGGCAGTCGGCGATCGCGGCCTCGACGTCGCCCTTCTGCCAGTGCGCGTCGGCGGCGACGAGCAGCGCCTTCGCTTTGCGGTTGTGCAGGCGGGCGAGCAGGAAGCGCGGCAGCGGCATCACCGAACGGCAGCGTTCTTGTCGAGCAGGTCGAGCAGCCGCAGCGCCGCGGTCGGGATCACCGTTCCCGGCCCGAACACATCCGCGACCCCCGCCGCGCGCAGCGCCGCCTGATCCTGCTCCGGGATCACGCCACCAGCGACCACCAGCACGTCGCCGCGCCCGGCCGCACGCAGCAGCTTCACCAGCTCCGGCACCAGCGTCTTGTGCCCACCGGCCAGGGTGCTGATGCCGCACAGGTGTACGTCGTTCTCGACCGCCTGCTTGCACACTTCCTCGGGCGTCTGGAACAGCGGGCCGATGTCGACATCGAAGCCCATGTCGGCGAACGCGCTGGCGATCACGCGCGCGCCGCGGTCGTGGCCGTCCTGGCCCATCTTGGCGATCAGGATGCGCGGCCGGCGGCCGTGCTTGTCGAGGAACGCGGCGGTGCGGGCCTGGGCGGTGTGGAGCTGTTCCATCGACTTGCCGGCCGCAGCATAGACGCCGGCGACCGTGCGCGGGCTCGCGGTGTGGCGGCCGAACACGACCTCCATCGCCATCGACACCTCGCCGACCGTGGCCCCGAGCTGCACCGCGGTGACCGCGAGTTCGAGCAGGTTGCCTTCGCCGCGCGCGCCGGTGGTGATCGCGGCCAGCGCCTGCTGCACCTTCGCGCCGTCGCGCTTGGCCTTGAGGTCGCGCAGCCGCGCGATCTGCGATTCGCGCACCGCGGTGTTGTCGATCGACAGGATGTCGAGCGGCTCCTGCGTCGCGGGTTGGTACTTGTTGACGCCGACGATCGTCTCCGCCTGGCTGTCGATCGCGGCCTGGCGGCGCGCCGCGCTCTCCTCGATGCGCAGCTTCGGCAGGCCGGCTTCGATCGCCTTGGTCATGCCGCCGAGCCCTTCGACCTCCTGGATCAGCGCCCAGGCCTTCTTCGCCAGCGTGTCGGTCAGCCATTCCACGTAGTGCGAACCGGCCAGCGGGTCGGCGACGTGCGTGACGTGGCTCTCCTCCTGCAGGATCAGCTGCGTGTTGCGCGCGATGCGCGCCGAGAACTCGGTCGGCAGCGCGATCGCTTCGTCGAGCGCGTTGGTGTGCAGCGACTGCGTGCCGCCGAGCACCGCGGCCAGCGCTTCGAGGCACGTGCGCACGACGTTGTTGTAGGGATCCTGCGCGGCGAGCGACCAACCCGACGTCTGGCAGTGCGTGCGCAGCGCCAGCGACTTCGGATCCTTGGCGCCGAACGCGTGCACGATCTTGCTCCACAGCAAGCGCGCGGCGCGCAGCTTCGCGATCTCGGTGAAGAAGTTCATGCCGATCGCGAAGAAGAACGACATGCGGCCGGCGAGCTTGTCGACGTCGAGGCCCGCAGCGACGCCGGTGCGCAGGTACTCGAGGCCGTCGGCGAGCGTGTAGGCGAGCTCGAGGTCCGCGGACGCGCCGGCTTCGTGGATGTGGTAGCCGCTGACGCTGATCGAGTTGAACTTCGGCATGCGCTCGCCGCAGTAGGCGAAGATGTCGCGCACGATCCGCATGCTCGGTCCGGGCGGATAGATGTAGGTGTTCCGGACCATGAACTCCTTCAGGATGTCGTTCTGGATCGTTCCTGAGAGTTTGGCGGCGGGCACGCCCTGCTCGGCGGCGGCGGCGATGTAGAGCGCGAGGATCGGGATCACCGCGCCGTTCATGGTCATCGACACCGAGACCTTGTCGAGCGGGATGCCGGCGAACAGCACGCGCATGTCGGCGATCGAGTCGATCGCGACGCCCGCCATGCCGACGTCGCCGGCGACGCGCGGATGGTCGCTGTCGTAGCCGCGGTGCGTGGCGAGATCGAACGCGACGCTGAGCCCCTGCTGCCCGGCGGCGAGTGCCTTCTTGTAGAACTCGTTGGTCTTCTCCGCGGTCGAGAAGCCGGCGTACTGGCGGATCGTCCACGGCTTCTGCGCGAACATGCTCGCGTAGGGGCCGCCGAGGAACGGCGGGATGCCGGGCAGGCCGCCCGCGTGCGGCACCGCCGCGTCGGCCGCGGTGTAGGCGGCGCGGTGCGCGATGCCTTCGTGGCTCTGCCACGGCGGAACGCTGCCGGCTTGGGCTTGCCACGCGGCGAGCGAGGCGGGGGAGAACTCGGCGAAGCCGTAGGGGAGCTTGGTGAAGTCGGGGCTCATCGCGGGGCGGGGAATGTAGCGCGCGGTGGCCGCCGACCGCGCATGGCAGCTTTGGCCCGCTGCGCGGTGCGGAAACGGCGGCGGCATGGGTTCGCTGCGATCCCTCGCTACAGTGCGGCGCGGAGGAGCCCCCGTGATCGCACGCATTAGCACCGTCTGCTTCGTTGCCCTCGTCCTTCTGCGCGCCGCGTTGGCGCAGGAACCCGCTGCCGCGACCGTCCGCTTGACTGGCCGCGTGCTGCGCGGCGATGGCCAGCCGGTCGCTGGCGCGGCGTTGGCGTTCGCGCCGGCCGACGCGCAGACGACTGCGCAGCTGCTCGCCGAGCCGCCGCTGCGCAGCGGCGCGGATGGCCGGTTCGAGCTGCGCGTGCCGGCGCGGTACTCGAGCGATGAGCTGGCGCCGCCGGTGTTGCTGGTGGCGGCGAAGGGCTTCGCCGCGGTGGCGCCGTCGATCCCCTGGAAGTCGCCGCCAGCGGTGGCTGCCGGTGAAGTCCCGCCGCGCCTCGACACCGACGTCGGCGACATCGTGTTGCCCGAAGGCGCGCGCCTGTTCGGGCGTGTGCGCGACGCGGCGGGCAATGGCCTCGGTGGCGTCGTGGTGACCGCGCGCGACCTGCTCGAGGGCAGCAACGCGCTGCCCGGCACGCCGTCGCGCGCGTCGTGCCGCGCCGTGTCCGCCGCCAGTGGCATCTTCGAACTGCCGGCTGCGTTGCCGCGCGGCGCCGTGCTCGACTTCGCGGCGAGTGGCCACTACCGCCAGACGCTGTTCGGCGTCGCCATCGGCACGCCGCTCGAGGTCGAGTTGGTGCCGGCCGGCCAGGTCGTCGGCCGCGTGGTCGACCGTTCCGGTGCGCCGGTCGTCGGCGCGCTGGTCGGCGCCAGCTACGAACGCGCGGGCAGCAGCCAGCGCGTGGCGAGCGGCGCCGACGGCATGTTCCGGCTGCCGATCGAGCAACCGGGGCGCTTCCGCGTCCACGCCGCGCGGCCGCGCACCGCCGGCAACCGGCGCGGTGCCGATCGCACCGAGTCCGACGTGCAGCAAGGGCCGATCGCCAACCTCGAACTGACACTGCCGTCGGCGAACGCGGCGCCGGTCGTCGACAAGAACCTGAGCCTGCGCGTGCAGGCGGTCGAAGCCGCGTCCGGCAAGCCGATCGCGGCGTTCCGCGCCACGGCGATCTGGACGCCGTTCGCGCTGCAGAACGCCGCCTACCTCGACCACATCGCCAACACCCAGCTGGCGAGCGCCACACCGGCCGCGGGCGGCGAGGTGACGGTGACGGGGCCGCGCGAACAGGAAGGTCGCACCGGCGCCGTCGCCGTGTCGGCACCGGGCTTCGCGACGGCGATCGAGCGCGACATCGAGTGGGCGGAAGGCGACGCGGAGGCCGAGCGCAAGCCGGTCGTCGTCAAGCTGGTGCCGGCTTCGACGCTGCGTGGTCGCGTGGTCGACGACACCACCGGGGCGCCGATCGCCGGCGCGCGCGTGTGGGTGGCCCGCAAGTTCGATCCCTCGCAGGGTTCGTTCCGTACCATCGATCCCGAGTCGGCGGTGCGCACCGCAGCGGACGGCAGCTTCGAACTCGGCGAGCTCGGGCCCGGCGATTGGTCGGTCAGTTGCCGCCACGCCGAACGGCCGCAG
>CAMAUH010000428.1 GCA_945861365.1 Candidatus Kuenenia stuttgartensis | reverse complement strand
GTACCAGCAGCACCTCGCCTTCGTGCTCAAACCGCGGCATCCAGGTGGTGCCGTGACCGCGAGCGAGGCGAGGTTCGCGCAGGAAGACCTCGCCGTGCTCCGCCGGCAGCTCGAGCGCGATCTGCGCCTGACCTGGTGGCGGCATGCTCGCAGCGACGCGAACGGGTAGGCTCTCGGCGCGTTCCCGCCGAGACCCCCGATGCGAAACCCGTTGATCGCGCTGTGTGCGCTGCTCTGTTCGTTCCTGCTGCCGGCCCAAGATGATCCGGCGCGGCTCGACGCCACGCGGGAGTTCGTCAAGTACTTCAAGAAGGCGAAGGAAGAGGCGCTGATGGTGGAAGCCATCATGACCCTGAAGGGCAACGAGTGCCGGCCCGCTGCCGAGGAGCTGATGAAGCTGCTGAAGCACCCGTCGGGAGCGGTGCAGCAGACGGCGCTGACGGTGCTCGAGACCTACAAGACGCCGAGCACCTACGAGCCATGGATGGCCGAGCTGCCGAAGCTGAAGGACGCGGACCAGAAGGCGATCGTCGTCAAGGTGCTCGGTCGCGCGCAGATCAAGTCGGCGGTGCCGGTGATCGAAGCGGTCGCCGGCGATGCCAAGGCGACGCCGGTGCTGCGCTTCGAGGCGGCGCGCGCGCTGCAGGCGATCGGGGATGCGGGCACGAAGGGCTTGCTCGGCACGTTCGCGGCCGACAAGGAGCCGCTGGTGCGCATGGCCGCCGTCGACGCGATCGGGGCGCTGAAGCTGAAGGACCACGGCAAGGCCATCGCGTTGCTGTTGAAGGACCCGGAGTGGCAGGTGCAGGCGGCCGCGGTCACCACGGTCGGCATGTTGCGGCCGCAGGAAGCGGTGCAGCCGCTGATCGACCTGATGCGCAAGGAGGGTCGCTTGCGCGTCGAGTGCGCCGATGCGCTGTTCAAGGTGACCGGCCTCGACTTCGGCGTCGATCCGGACCGCTGGCAGGAACAGTGGAACGTGCTGATGTCGATCGCCGGCTGGCGTGTCCCGACCGACGAGGAGTTGGCGAAGAAGGCCGCCAGTCGCAAGAAGTACGACGCGCTGTACGGCAAGACCGACAAGGTGACGACGTTCGCGAAGATCCCGACCACGTCGGTCAACGTGCTCTTCATCATCGACGTGTCGGGCTCGATGGACGACCTGGTCGTCGAGGTCGACAAGTTCCAGGGCTACCGCGACCGGCGGCGGTTCACGATCGTGCAGACCGAACTGCTGAACACGATCGACTCGCTCAGCGCCGACACCAACTTCAACATCCTCGCCTTCGCCACCGACCTCAATCCGTGGAAGCCGGGCCTGGTCGCCGCCAACATCGTCAACAAGGACGCGGCGAAGGGCTGGATCCGCGGTCTGCAGCCACTCGGCGGCAAGGAGTCGCAGGACCTCGCGTCCTCCGGACTCGGCGGCAGCGCCAACCTCGACGCCGGCAAGACCAACACGCTGAAGGCGCTGTTGTTCCCGTTCGGCGTCGACCCCGACAAGCCCGGCAAGCCGGCCGTCACGGGCTTCGACAAGAACGCGATGAAGAGCCCGCTCGACACGGTGTACTTCCTCAGCGACGGCCGGCCGTCGGTCGGCAAGCTGATCGAGACCAGCGAGATCCTGAAGGAAGTGCGCAAGCACAACGAGGTCTACCGCATGGTCATCCACGCCATCGCGATCGGTGACTTCACCAAGGAGTTCCTGAAGCAGCTCGCCGAGGAGAACGGCGGCGTGTTCATCGACATGGGGCGCTGATCAAGCGACCGGGCCGGCCCCGCGCAGCAGCCCGCGCGGCCGCAGCCACAGCACGACGCAGGCGAGTGCGCTGCCGAGGATCGCCGCGGTCCAGAACGCGGCCGCCAGGCCGCGGTGCTGCTGCAGCGAGAACAGCCCGACGTTGACGGCGGCGTAGACCGAACGCGCGCCGAGCGACACCGCCGACAGCAGCGTGGTCCGCGCGGTCGGGCCGATGCGGTGGTTGACGAACTCCTGTAGCAACGCGGTGTGCATGCCGAACGGCACCTGCTGCACGAAGAACATCGCGATGCCGAGCCACGCCAGGCTCGCGCTGCCGTTCCCGGCCGCAGCGCGGCCGCGTTCCCACGCCATCACCGCCAGCGATGCGCCGAGCAGCAGAGGCATGCTCCAGAACAGCAGGCGCCGGCCCCAGCGCTCGACGAGCCGTGGCACCAGCGCACTCATCGGCGCCGCGCCGAGGTTCATCGCCGCGAACAACAGCCCGACGAACAACGGGTCGTGCAACAGCGGCTCCTGCTCGCCGGCGGACTGCAGCCACGGTTGGTAGTTGTGGAACGGGAAGCGCAGCAGCGCGAACAGCACGATCCAGTACGCCAGCAGCCACAGCACGGGCTTCTTGCGCAGTTCGGTGCCGGCGTGCGCCAGGAAGGTCTGCGCGCGCAGCGACGGCCGCGCCGGGCCGCCGTGGATGCGCAGCGCCAGCACCGTCGCCACCACGTTGCCCACCGCGGTGGCGACGATCGCCTGGGTGTAGTCGCCGCTGGTCCGCACCAGGGCGCCGCCGAGCAGGAAGGCGCAGCCGGTGCCGAGCAGGCGCAGCGCCGACAGCTTCGACTCGATCGCGAGGTAGCGGTGCTGCTGGCCGTGGCGGGCCAGGGTCTCGTAGAGGATCGCCGCCGGCGGTCCGGACAGCACCGCGTGGCCCAGGCCGAGCAGCACTTCGCCGAGCAGGAACCCAGGGTAGGTCGGCCAGGCCAGCAGGGTCAAAAAGCCGATCGCCAGCAGCAGCGGCCCGGCCACCAGCATGCGCTGCGGACCGAAGCGGTCGGCCAGCACGCCGGTCGGCAATTCGGCGACGAACATCGCCAGGTAGTAGGCGCCGACCACTTCGCCGTAGCCGGCCTCGCCGATCCCGTGTTGCCGGAAGAACAGGAACAGGAACGGCACGCACGCGAACGGGTAGGTGAAGAACGCGTACGCGTACAGGCTGCGGAGCTGGCGATCGAGCGACGGCAAGCGCGCACCGTGGCCGGGCCGAGTGCCCTTCGCAACAACGCGGCACAGCTTCGTCGGCTTGCATTCGCAGAGGCGAGAGGCATCCTGGGCCCTTCGCCATGCCGAACGCCGCCGACTTCCGCAGTGACACGATGACCGCGCCGACCGCCGCGATGCGGGCGGCGATGGCAGCGGCGGTGGTGGGCGACGACGTGTGGGGCGAGGACCCGACGGTGCGGCGGCTCGAAGCGGACGGGGCGGCGCTGCTCGGCAAGCCGGCGGCGCTGTTCCTGCCGTCTGGCACGATGGCGAACCAGGTCGCGATCCACGTGCATTGCCGGCCCGGCGACGAGCTGGTCTGCGAAGAACGCAGCCACGTCTACTACTACGAGGGCGGCGGCATCGCGCGCTGGTCCGGCACGCAGGTGCGGCCGCTGGTCGCCGCCGATGGGTTCCCGCAGCCCGAGCAGGTGGCTGCCGCGGTGCGCGTCGACGATGCCCACTTCCCGCGCACGCGCCTGTTGGTGCTCGAGAACACGCACAACATGGCCGGCGGTCGCGTCGCGAACGCCGCGCGCATCGGTGCCCTGGCAGCGGTGGCGCGGCAACACGGTCTGCTGGTCCACGTCGACGGCGCGCGCTTGCTGAACGCCGCGGTCGCGCTCGGCTGCCCGGCCGCCGAGCTGGTCGCGGCTGCCGATTCGACGACGCTGTGCCTCAGCAAAGGGCTCGGCGCGCCGGTCGGTTCGCTGCTGGCCGGCGACGCGGCGTTCGTGCACGAGGCGCGTCGCGTCCGCAAGGCGTTCGGCGGCGGCATGCGGCAGGCCGGCGTGATCGCCGCGGCGGCGTTGCTGGCGCTGCACGACGGCCCTTCGCTGCTGGCGCACGACCACAACCGCGCGCGGCGTCTCGCGCAAGGCCTCGCGGCGTTGCCGTGGGCGCGCGTCGACGTCGCCGCCACCGAGACCAACATCGTGATGCTCGAACTGCCGACCGTCGATCCGGTCGCACTGCTCGCGCATCTGAAGGCGCACGACGTGCTGGCCAG
>CAMAUH010000427.1 GCA_945861365.1 Candidatus Kuenenia stuttgartensis | reverse complement strand
GCCACGGTCGCCGGCAACGCTCCGCGCGCGGTCGGCATCACCAGCGAACTCCACGCTCGCTGCGACGCGCCGTGGGTGATGGCTGCGTTCGCCGTGCCGACGGACGTGGCGAAGCCGTCGCTGGCGTTGGCGCTCGAAGTGGCGCGTGCACGCGCGGTGCGCGCGATGCGCAGCCGCGGCGCCGAGGCCAGTGCGCACGCCCCGTTCGTCGCCTGGTCGTGGCTCGCCGGCGATCCGCTGGTGCGCTTCCATCGCCGCGCGGCCGACCCGGTGCAGCGGCTGCCGGGGGAACGGGAACAGGGTGATGCCGCGTTCGCCGCGACGGCGGCGCGCGCCGAACTGGATGCGTTCCTGGCGGATCTGCGGTCGCGTCCGCCATCGGCGGCAGAGCTCGATGCGGCGCGCGAGCGGGTGCTGGCGGAACACGGCCTCTCGTTGCAGGCGCGGCCGGCGGATGCCGCCTTGCTGCCCGGGATCGCGGTGGTGGAACTGCTGCGACGGCCCCGTGGCATCGAGCCGACCGCGCTCGCGGCAGTCGGTCCCGAGCAGGCGCACGCCGCCTTGCAGGCGCTGCTGCACAGCGATCGGGCCTACCGGCACGAACTGCTGCCGCTGCCGCGCGCCGATCGCCACTGGCCGCGGCGCTGAAGAACCGCACCGCGACCTGCCGATGGGAGGGGGCGCGTCGACGTTCCGTCGGCGCCTCTTCCTGCACGCAGACGATGGGATTCATCAACGTCGCCGAGCGAACGATCTCCGCCAAGCTCGTCTACTACGGCGTCGGCGTCGGCGGCAAGACCACGAGCCTGCAGCAGGTGCACGGCATCCTGTGTCCGCGCAACGAAGTCCAACTGGTGTCGATCAACACCGAAGAGGACTCGACGCTGATGTTCGACTTCCTGCCGATCAACCTCGGTCAGGTCGGCGGCTTCAAGATCCGGATCCAGGGCTTCACGGTGCCCGGGCAACCCAAGTACCGCCGCATGCGCAAGTACGTGCTGCAGGGTGCCGACGCGGTGGTGCTCGTCGTCGACAGCCAGCGCAGCCGGTTGCAGGAGAACCTCGAGTCGTTGCAGAGCCTGCGCGAGAACCTCCGCAACAACCCGGGCATCGGCGAGGACCTGCCGATCATCGTGCAGTACAACAAACGCGACCTGCCCGACGTCTGCAGCGAGGCCGAGCTCGACCGCGAGTTCCGTTTCCGCCCGGATGTGGCCGCGTTCCCGTCGGTGGCAACCGAGGGGCAGGGCGTGTTCGAGGCCTTCGTCGAAGCCTCGTCGCTGCTGGTCGAGAGGAAGGTCGCCCTCTACGGGCTAGGTCGCGGTGAGGTGGAGCCACGGCAGGTCGCCGACGGTGTGCGCAAGAAGCTGTGGGACATCTGTGACGAAGTGCGTCGCACGCACGCGGTCGTGCCCTTGGCGCAACTGCCGCAGGCAGCGTTCGCGGTCGCCGACGGGCCTGCCGCCGCCGACGCCGTGGCCGCGCCGATCCTGCGTGAAACCGCGCCGGAAGGCGTGCGGATGTCGGTCGCGGTGCATGACGAGGATGAGCTCACCTATGAGCTGCGCGACAGTGCCGGCAGTGCTTCGCCGTCGGCGTCGACGGATGTGCTGACCGATGCCGACCTCGAGATCGAGCTCGACGATGGGTTGACTGGGCGGCCCGTGCCGGCCGTCGAGGATGCGGATCCGGGACTGTTCGACAAGTCCGTGCAGTCCAACATCGAGCTGGCCCGTCGCTTCGGCGAACTCGATGAACAGCGCCTGTTGCTGGAGAAGAAGGTGCACGAACTGGTCGACGCGGCGCAGCAGACCGTGCACGACCTGAACCGGCCGTTGAGCGCGATGCGGTTGCTGTTGTCGACGATCGACAAGGGCTACCTCGGCGAAGTCAGCAAGCCCGTACAGCAGGCAGTCCAGAACGGGTTGCTGGCGGTGCAGCAGATGGATCGGCTGGTGCGCGATCTGCTCGACAGCTCGCGTCTCGACCACGACGGCATGCAGCTCGCGTTCGGGCCATGCGATCTGAACCAGCTGCTGCAGACCGTGCTGCATTCGCTGCAGTACGAGATCGATGAGAAGAAGGTCGCTGTCCAGCTCGATCCCTTGCCGACCATCACGGCCGACAGCTGGGCGCTGACCAAGGTGTTCATGAACCTGCTCGGCAACGCGATCGCCTATGGCCCGACGTCCGGAGCCGCGATCCAGGTCATCGCCGAGGCGGGACCGGTCGGCTGTCGCATCGGGGTGCGCGACAACGGCATCGGCATTCCGGAAGCCGACCGGCCGCGGTTGTTCCGCCGGTTCGAGCGCGGCAGCAACACCGGCGGCATCAGCGGGACCGGCCTCGGCTTGCACATCGTCAAGGAGATCGTGCAGGGCCACGGCGGCACGGTTTCGTTCGAGTCCGCGATGGGGGTCGGCACGACCTTCTGGCTGCACTTGCCCCTGGTGCCGGTCCAGCCGCCGCATTCCCCGGTCACGGAAACCGCCGCCCGCCTCGATCGCTGAGTTCGCGCTGGTTGCGTCGGGCAACCACACCAGAAACGCGAACGGCCGCCGAGGGGACTCGGCGGCCGTCGCATGTGGTACCTCCGGAAGGGATCGAACCTTCGACCCGCGGATTAAGAATCCGCTGCTCTACCAGCTGAGCTACGGAGGCGCATTGTGGGGCGGGGAAGGTAGCGAGCACTGCGCTCACGTTCAAGCGTGCGTATGCGCATGCTTGCACGATGGGGCCACTCGGGCGTCGCGCGGCGCTCGCGCCTGCCGATGCGTTCCCCTCGTCGGCGTGCAGTTTGACGCTCTCCTGTCGACTGGTGTGTGCGTTGGCTTGACGCGTGTGCGTGCGAACGGCAGACTCTTCGCCCCGCAACGGCGCTGGTCGTCGCGGTCGGTTCGCACGGTGGCTGTAGCTCAGCTCGGTTAGAGCACCAGGTTGTGGTCCTGGGGGTCGCGGGTTCAAATCCCGTCAGCCACCCCATTTTCTCGGCGGCCTCTGTCGAAGGGGCTGCGCGCGCATGCCAGGGATTTCCGCATGTTCGCGAACGCGAAGGGTTGTCGCTTCGCTGCTTCCCTTGGCCGGGTGCCGGCCAATGCCGAGGAGCGCCGTGACGAGCGAATTCGAGACCAAGATGGAAGCCGCCGTGCGCGGGGATCGCGCCGCCTACGACGACCTGTTCACGGGCAACCTGCCTGCGTTGATCGCGTTCCTGCGCGCGAAGGTAGGTGGTGAGCTGGCGGCCCGGGAGTCGGTGCAGGATCTGGCACAGTCGGTTTGCCGCGAAGTGCTGCGCGACATCGGCCAGCTGGAGTTCCGCGGCGAGGAGCAGTTCCGTGCCTACCTGTTCCTGCAGGCCAACCGCAAGGTGGTCGACCGCTACCGCTACCACAAGCAGGAGATGCGGGATGCCGCTCGCGCCGAGGCGCTGCCGACCGAGAGCCGGGAAGCCGATGTTCTCGGCGCCTACCAGGGACTGACGACGTCGCGGGTCGCGGGGGCCAAGGAAGAGCTGTCGCGCGTCGAGCAGGCGCTGGCGCTGTTGCCGGAGGAGCAGCGTGACGCGGTGTTGTTGTCGCGCGTCGCGGGCCTCGGCTACCAGGAGATCGCGCGGCAGAAGGGGATCAGCGAGTCCGCGGTCCGCGGTCTGGTGGCACGCGGGCTGGCGCGCCTGGCCGGGCTGCTCGGCCAGACGGATCGGCCACCCGCGGCGAGCTGATCACCGCATCGTCATCGTGCGCAGGAAGCGCACCAGCGCGCCGGTCCCGGCGCGCGATCCCGGGTGGAACGAAGCCAGTCGCGCCTGGCGCGCCGGCCGCACGTCACTGCCGAGCTTCGGTCCAAAGCTCGCCATCGCCAGTTCCGGGTCGACCGCCCGCAGGGCCTCGTAGACGCGCTGGGCCAGGCCAGGGCGCACGTCGGGCGCCACGACGAGGCAGTCGTGGCCACCGGCGCCGAAGAATGCCGTCCTGGCGGCCGCCAGATCCTCGACGCTGTCGACCTGCATGCCGAGCTGTTGCAGATGCGTAC
>CAMAUH010000426.1 GCA_945861365.1 Candidatus Kuenenia stuttgartensis | reverse complement strand
GCAGCGGCGCGCGATCTGCTCGACGTGTTCGCGTGCGGTGTCGATCTCGCCAACTCGTGGCTGCCGATCGAGCACATGCTCGGGGCGCTGGTGCTGCAGCGCGCGTCGGCGGCGGTCGGCGACGAGGTGTTGGCGCGGTTCGATCCGGCCGGCCTGGCCGTGTTCGCGGCAGGCCTCGCGGTCGCGGACTCCGTGGTGCATCCCGAGTCCGTGTGGCCGATGCTGCTCGTGTCGCAACTGGTTGCGCAGCTCGACGTCGAAGGCGAAGTCTCGGCGCGGGACCTCGGCCTCGGCAATCGTTGGCAGGCCTGGCGGCATGGCTTCTCGGTGCGGGATTCGGGACGGGCGCGCACCCGGAGCCTGGTCGCGGCGCTGCAGCACTTCGTGCGCGATGCCGTCGGCGCGGACAGTTGGCCGGCGCGGCGCGCGTTGCTGGCCGAACTGGCCAAGGCCGACCGCGCCGCCAACGCCGACCTGTGGCGGCCGTTCCTCGCCGGCGTCGAAGCGAACGAGGAGTCGCGCCGCCTCGGCGTCGCGCAGTTGCGCCTGCTGCGGTTGGCCGTGGCGTGGCATGCGTCGCAGCCGTTGCCGCGGCTGGACGATCCGTTGGGAGTCGGGCCACTGCAGGTGCTCGAGGTCGCGGACGGCGTGCTGTTGCGTTCGGCGGAAGCGGACCTGCAGCGCCATTGCCGACGTCGGTGAGGCTCTGCGCGCGGCGCCCTTGGCAGGAACGTCGCCGTGGCTGACGATCGCCGCATGCTCGACCGTGCCCTCGCGCTGTGGTTCGCGTCTTCGTTGCTGGCCGCGGTGGCCGCGCAGGCTCCCGCGCCCACGGTGGCCGCGGCACCGGCGGTGGTGCACGGCCGCGTCGAGGTGCATGCCGGCGTCAAGCTGCTGCGGGTCTGGGGCACGCCGCACGAGCGCGGCTACGCGCACGGCAAGCTGCTCGCCGCGGACTTCGTCGCGGTGGCGCTGCCCGAGTTCGTCGCGCGCTTCGCGCGGCAGCCGGCCATGCTGCAGCAGGCGCGCGGTGCGGTGGGACGGCTGATCGAGTACCCCGAGGACGTGCAGCAGGAACTGCAGGGGCTGTGGCAGGGTCTGCAGGACAGCAAGGTCGACCTGCGCATGGCGGAGCTCGACCGCACCTTCGACCACACCGACCTGCTGGTCGCCAACGCGCTCGACGTGTTCGGGCTGATGGGCTGCAGCAGCTTCACGGTGTGGGGCGAACGCGTGCAGGGCGGTGGCGTGCTGACGGCACGCAACTTCGACTGGCCGCTGACCGGCGCGCACATGCTCGTGCACACGATGTTGATCGTGCAGCACTTCGCCGATGGCCGCGCGGTCGCGTCGGTGGGCTGGCCCGGCTACATCGGCACGGTGACCGGCGTCAGCGACCAGGGCACCGCCGCGTTCCTGCACGTCGGCACCGGCAAGATCACCTACACGCCGGAGCCGTCGTCGTGGCCGACGGCGATCGCGGCGCGGCGCGTGCTCGCGCACGGTGTCGGGGCGGAGCCCGCGGCCTTGCTGCGCTTCGCCGAGGAACAGCTGGAGTACACGAGCCCGCCGGCGGGGTTCCTGACGCACCTCGTGCTGCCGGTCGCGCCGAAGGACGGTTCGCCGGCGATCGTGTTCGAGACCGACGCGAAGGACAGCGAACGCGGCGGCGACGGTGGGCGGGCCGGCACGGGGCTCGTGCTGACGAACCACTTCCAGGTGCGGCAGGATGGGCGTCCCGCCAGCCGCGACAGCGTCGATCGCGAGAAGCAGCTGCATGCGGGCATCGCCGGGTGCCTTGCGGTCGACGACAAGGTCGTGTCGATCGAGGAGGCCTGGACCATGCTCGGCTCGGTGCAGCGCGGCCGCCGCAGTTCGTTCGGCACGCTGCACGCGCTGGTGTTCCGTCATGCGCCGTGGTGCTTCGAGCTGCGCATCGGCGACGTCGTCGACGACCTGCTGGTGCCAGCACCGACCAGCCAGCGCCGGCTGTCGCTGACCAAGGCCGAGCTGTTCGCGCCGATCGAAGCGAAGTGACCAGCGGCCGCGGTTCCCGACGCTCGCTATCCTGCCCGGCCATGGCATCCCGCTTCGTCTTCGCCATCGGCCTGTCCGCTGCCCTTGCCGTGGCCCAGGCGCCCGCCGGCTACAAGACCTTCGAGAACAAGCTGCAGCGGGTGACGTTCTACTACCCGGTGGTGTTCCAGGAGGTGCCGCTGCCGCCGACCGAGCAGGTCGAGGTCGCGAAGTACGTGCTGAAGGAGCAGCCGGAGGAGATGAAGCGCGTCGACGAGCGCATCTTCAAGCAGCTGAAGCCGTCGTTGACGGTGTTCTGCTTCGATCTCGCGGCGCCGAAGACGCCGGGCGGCAACCGGCCCGCGACCGGCGAGAAGCCGGCCAGTGGCGATCCGGCGACGCTGCGCGAGGCGATGGAAGCGGAGAGCCGCGTCGGGTCGTGGGCGAAGTTCGTCGAGCGGCTCGCCGGCTGGCGCCTCGAAGACGTGCCGAAGAAGCCGGACCACTTCCGGCTGGCGTGGGCTGGCCAATGGTCCGTGCCCGGGTGCATCCCGGTCGGCTACCTGGTGCGCAAGCAGGTCGGTTCGACGGTGCTCGGCGTCTACGGGCTGTCGCTGTTGCCCGGCGAGAAGACGCTGCAGACGCAGGTCACCAAGGTCGCCAACGGCCTGCAGCTGGTCGGCGACGCGGCCAACGACAAGGCCGAGGCCGAGATCGACAAGCTGTACGCGAGCGGCAAGTTCCGCGCGGTCGACTTCCGCAAGAAGGCGCGCGCCGAACTGGCGAGCGGGTGGAAGGCGGTCGACACCGAGAACTACCTGATCGTGCACCACAGCAAGAACGAAGGCCTGGTGCGGCACATCGCGCGCGACATCGAGGCGATGCGCGCCTTCTACACGCAGGTCTTCCCGCCGGTCGGTGCGATGGACTCGCTGAGCATCGTGCGCATCTGTCGCACCAAGGAGGAATACCACCAGTACGGCGGCCCGCCGAACACCGGCGGCTACTGGCATCCCGGCAACGAGGAGCTCGTCTTCTACGACTACTCGTACACGATGAAGACGATGGACGAGGACGAGCGCAAGCGGCTCGAGAAGGCGAAGGTCAAGCTGACCGACGACGACGCGCTGCTGGTGCTCTACCACGAGGCGCTGCACCAGTACATCCACTACTCGATCGGCGAGTTCTCGCCGCACGATTGGTTCAACGAGGGCTACGGCGACTACTTCTCCGGTGCTGTGGTCGGTGACGACGGCAAGGTGCTGCGCATCGACCCGAGCCCGTGGCGCATCCACACCGCCAAGGACATGTGCGAGTTCGGCGAGGGCTTCATCCCGCTGAAGGAGATCCTCGAGGCCGAGCGCGCGGTCTTCTACAACCCGGCGCGCATCCGCTTCTTCTACGCCGGCGCGTGGTCGTTCCTGTTCTTCATGAAGACCAGCAAGGAGGTCGCGGCGCACCCGGTGTGGTCGAAGATGCTCGGCAGCTACTTCGACACGGTGAAGGCCAGTTACGCCGAGGAGCTGCAGAAGGCCGGCGCGAACCCCGACCTCGGCCAGAAGACCGTGGCGGGCTTCAATGCCCGTCGCAAGGCGCTGAAGACGACGCTCGAAGGGGTCGACATCCCGGAGCTCGAGAAGGTCTGGCGCAAGTGGGTCGTCGACATGAAGGACCCGTGGCCGAGCAAGCGGCAGAAGCGCAAGTGAACGGAGCGGCGGCTCGCGCTCGACCGGCGGCGGCGGCTCGCTAACCTCTTCGCCTCACATGATGCGAAGCAACAGCGACCCGGCGCGCGGCCTCGGTTGGGGCGCCTTCCTGTCCGGAATGGTGCCGGGCCTGTTGCAGTACCGCTTGGGCCAGCGGCAGCGCGCGGTGGTCGCCTTCGTCAGCTGCATGGCGCTGTTCTTCGCCGGTTGGGTGCTGGTGCGCGAGCGCCTGTTCTACTGGGCCCTGCTGACGCCGGACTCGCCGCCGCAGGGCGCTTCGGGCACGCCGCCGATCCGGCTGCTGGCGCAGTTCGG
>CAMAUH010000425.1 GCA_945861365.1 Candidatus Kuenenia stuttgartensis | reverse complement strand
CGCCGGCAGCATCGACAGGAACACGTCGCGGTCGTCGACCGACAGCACGTCGGCGACGACGCGCACGTTCGACAGCACGTTGGCGTGCGTCAGCATCACGCCCTTCGGCTCGGCCGTCGTGCCGCTGGTGTAGACGATGGTCAGCAGGTCGTCGGGCCGCACCTCGGTGCGCGCTGCGAGCAGGCTGTCGCCGTGCGCAGCGCGCCGTGCGTGCCCGCGGGCCAGCAAGTCGCCGAGCGCCAGCACGCCTTGGACCTCGGTGCGGGCCTGCATGACGACGATGCGCTCGAGGCCGGGCAGCTCGCGCTGGAACGCGAGCACTTCCTTCGCCACGCGGTCGTCGTCGACGAACGTCATGCGGCAGCCGCTGTGCTGCAGGATGAACTGCAGCTCCTTCGGCGACGTGTCGGCGCCGCGTGGCACGTCGACGGCACCGAGGCTGGTGATGGCGAGGTCGCAGACCAGCCATTCGCTGCGGTTCTCGGCGATCAGGCCGATGCGGTTGCCGCGCTGCACGCCGAGTTCGAGCAGGGCCAGTGCCAGTGCGTCGACATCGGCGGCGAGCTGCGCGAACGAGACCGGCTCATGCACCTGGGCGCGCTTGCGCGGCAGATAGGTGCGTGGTCCGTAGGTCGCGGCGCTGGCGGCGAGCAGTTGGGGAAACGTCGTTGGTGCCGACTCGTGCATGCGCGGGCGCGGCGAAGGTGCGATGGAACGCTGGGGAAGTTGGTCGGGACGCTTGACAGCCACGGTAGAGATCCATAGGAATGCGCGCCCTCGTTCGCGAGGTCAACGGCTCGGCCAGGAATGGTCAGCAAGTTGGCAGCGCGGGCGACGCTCTTGTCGGCTTCTGGTACGCGGGTGTAGCTCAGTGGTAGAGCATCACGTTGCCAACGTGAGGGTCGAGAGTTCGAATCTCTTCACCCGCTCCAGTTTTCCGGCAGGTTTCCGTCAGGAGCCAGGCCACATGCGGTGAGGGCGAGGTCGCCAGCCGCGGCCATGCGCTCCTGCCGATGTCGGCCATCGCGCTCTGCGCGCGCCGGGCCTAAGGCTCCCTCGCAAGAGCCGGTTCCGGAATCCTCCGTGGGTTCCCGTTGGCCGTAGTTGCGGCCCTTTCCGTCGTCCGCGGTCTTCTTCGTGCCTTGGCAACGTGCTGGCAGCTTGCCCGGCGGCCTGGGGTATTGTTCGGGGCCGCCTTCCAAGCGCCTCGCCCCGCATGAGCAAGATCGTCCGCGAACTGAAGAACTACATGGCCGTCATCGCCGACCTCGCCAGCGAGGCGGAGGTGTGGTCGTCGCGGCCGGCGTGGCTCGAGTTCGCGCCCAACAACGTCTGCAACCTGCGCTGCATCATGTGCGCGCAGGCGGACGGCCTGCCGGTCGAGGTGATGAAGAAGGAGGACGCGGTCAAGCTGCTGGATGGCGTGCTGCCGAGCGCCACGCTGTGGACGCCTTCGGCCTTGAGCGAGCCGATGCTCGCCAACATCCGCCTCGTGGTCGACAAGTGCCGCGAGCACGAGGTCTACCTGAACATGTACTCGAACTGCACGCTGCTCGACGGCGACAAGTTCGCGGGCATGGCCGATCGCATCCACAAGCTGTGGATCTCGTTCGACAGCAGCCGCAAGGAAGTGCTGGAGATGCTGCGCGCGCGCGCCGACTTCGACACCGTGGTCAACAACATCCGCGGCGTGCTGAAGGTCGCCGCCGAGCGCCGCATCCCGGTCGGCTTCGTCGCGGTGCTGGTGAAGGACAACTGCGAGTCGATGCACGAACTGGTCGACTTCCTGGCCGACCTCGGCGCCGCCGATGCGCACTGCGACCTGCGCGTGCAGCCGATGCTCGACAACGCGGTGCGCTGCCGCGACCAGAACGTGTTCGCCGCGTTCACGCCCGAACAGATCGGCAAGCACCTCGACCGCGCCTGCGAGCGCGCGAAGGCGCGCGGCCTGAACTTCCACGTCGACATCGACGACCCGTACCGCCGCAACGTCGTCAGCAAGCCGCCGATCGAGCGGCACATCACCGCCGACGTGCTGTCGATCATGCTCGAAGAGGTTCGCGAGCGCTTCCCGGGCTTCTGCTCGATGGCGAGCAACTACATGAAGATCGAGCCGAACGGCGCGGTCTTCCCGTGCTGCCGCGGCCCGCGCGAGCTGCAGATGGGCAACGTCAACGAGCAGTCGGTCGAGCAGATCTGGAACGGCGACAAGTACCGCGAGTTCCGGCGGCGCATGTTCGCGCGCGACTATCCCGAGGTGTGCAGGACGTGCGACGTGCTGATCGCCAACCCGCACTTCGACAAGAAGACGCTGCAGAAGCCGAGCCCCACGGCGAACTGACTGCGCCTCATCGGGGGGCTGTGCGCACCCAGAGGTTGCGATGCAGGCGATGGCCTTGGTCGTCCGGGATGCCTGGCGGCACGAGTTCCACGTGGTCTTGCTGCTGCGCGATGAGCAGGCGCTCCACTTCGCCGTTGCCCCGCTCGATGGTGATCCACTTGGCATCGCGCGACCAGCGCGCCGGCGCCTCGGACCAGGTCCCATCGCCGCCATCGTCGTGCAGCCACACCCGCTCTGCGCAGCTGCCGTCGGGTCGCAGCCACAACTGCTGCAGGTCGAGGCCCTGGCGACGGTCGTAGATCCCGGCCAGCGCCGGGTCCGGCGCCGGCGTCGTGGCGCAAGCGCTGCACAGAAGGAGGATCACCAGGTCTCGAGGTGGTCGCCGCATGCGCCCAGGGTAGCGGCCACTCGTCAGCGCGGCGCCGGTCCGGGCTCAGTTCGCGGCGACCCGCCACGGCATCGCTTCGCCGGCTCGCATCGGCACCAGCACTGAATCGCCGAACGGCAACGTCGCCGGCACGTTCCAGCTCTCCCGCACCAGCGTGATGCGCTCCTGGTTGCGCGGTAGCCGGTAGAAGTCGGGGCCGCGCTCACTGGCGAATGCCTGCAACCGATCGAGCTTGCCGACCGACTCGAACGCTTCCGCGTACAGCTCGATCGCCGCGTGCGCCGTGTAGACGCCGGCACAGCCGCAGTCGGCCTCCTTCGCGCTGCGCGCGTG
Organism: Candidatus Kuenenia stuttgartensis; assembly: GCA_945861365.1. Taxonomy (GTDB): domain Bacteria; phylum Planctomycetota; class UBA1135; order UBA1135; family UBA2386; genus UBA2386. The sequence continues at coordinate 987 of CAMAUH010000425.1, read as the reverse complement.
CGGCGCGCTGTCGGTGCCGAGGAAGAACCGCGGATCGTCGCCGGTCGCCGCCGCCAGCAGGGCCTGGCGATGCCGTTCGCGCTTCAGCACCGGCAGGCAGTACGCGTGCGGCCGCAGCCCGCCGCGGAAGAGCGCGTTGCGGTTCCACAGCAGGTGGTGCGCCGTGATCGTCGCCGCCATGCGCGGCCCGGCGGCGCGCACGTAGTCGATCGCGTCGGCGGTGGTGGCGTGCTCGAGCACGATGCGCAGGCCCGGGAAGTCGCGCTGCAGCGGCGCCAGGTGGCGTTCGAGGAACACGCGCTCGCGGTCGAACACGTCGACGTCGCCGTCGGTGACCTCACCGTGCAGCAGCAGCGGCACGTCGTGCTTCTCCATCGCCGCGAGGGCCGGGCGCGCCTTCTGCCAGTCGGTGACGCCGCTGTCGGAGTTCGTCGTCGCACCGGCCGGGTAGTACTTCACCGCGTGCACGAACCCGCTCGCCTTCGCCGCGGCGATCTCGTCGGCGGGCGTGCGGTCGGTCAGGTACAGCGTCATCAGCGGTTCGAAGCGCGCGCCCGGCGGCAGGGCGGCCGTGATGCGATCGCGGTAGGCGCGCGCCCGTTCCACGGTGGTCACCGGCGGCTTCAGGTTCGGCATCACGATCGCGCGTGCGAACGTGCGGGCGGTGTCGGGCAGGACGGCGGCGAGGGCCTGGCCGTCGCGCAGATGCAGGTGCCAATCGTCGGGGCGGGTCAGCGTGATGCGCATGCGGGCCGGCAACATAGCGATTGCACCGCGGCGGCGGCCAAAGCCGATTGCCGCGGGCGTGCGGGTTCTCCTGCCGGTGCGCGTTCGCTACGGTGCGCGGTCGCATGAGTGACGCGGCGACGGTCCTGCAGCTGTTGGATGGCCGCTTCACGCTGCTCGCCGAGTACGCCGGCGGCGAAGGCACCACGCTGCAGGTGGCGGATCGCCGCGGCGGCCCGTCGCGCGTGCTGAAGGTGCTGA
>CAMAUH010000424.1 GCA_945861365.1 Candidatus Kuenenia stuttgartensis | reverse complement strand
AGCGGTCGCCTGAGCAGCGGTCGCCTGAGCAGCCGCGCCAGCGCGCGGTTGCCGTGGCAGCGATGGCGGGCGCGCGCTTCCGGCCCGCCCGCTGCGCGGCTACAACGTTTCGCCCGATTCCCGCGATTCGTCCCCTGCGCTCCCCATGAAGCCGCTGACCGCCTCCGAGATCCGTTCCCGCTACCTGAAGTCCTTCGAGCAGAACGGCCACAAGATCCTGGCCTCGGACTCGCTCGTGCCAGCCAACGATCCGACGTTGCTGTTCACGGGGGCTGGCATGAACCAGTTCAAGGACATGTTCCTCGGCAAGGGCACGCTGCCGTGGAAGCGCATCACGACGTCGCAGAAGTGCCTGCGCGTGCCGGATCTCGACAACGTCGGCTTCACGGCGCGGCACCACACGTTCTTCGAGATGCTGGGCAACTTCTCGTTCGGCGACTACTTCAAGAAGGAGTGCATCCAGTGGATCTGGTCCTTCTTCACGCAAGCCTGCGGCATTCCCGCCGAGCAGATGGTCGTCACGATCTACAAGGACGACGACGAGGCGTTCGCGATCTGGACGCAGCACGTCGGCCTGCATCCCGACAAGGTGTTCCGCTTCGGTGAGAAGGAGAACTTCTGGCCCGCAGAAGCGCCGAGCAAGGGCCCGAACGGCCCGTGCGGCCCGTGCAGCGAGATCTACTTCGACAGCAAGCCGGGCCAGCCGTACCCGAGCAAGCAGGGCCTCGAGTCGCTGCCCGACGATCGCTTCACCGAGGTCGGCAACTGCGTGTTCACGCAGTTCGACCGGCAGAGCGATGGATCGCTGAAAGCCCTGCCGCAGAAGAACATCGACGTCGGCTTGGGGCTCGAGCGCATCGCCGCGGTGCTGCAGGGGGCGAAGAACAACTTCGAGACCGAACTGTTCCGGCCCTACCTCGAGCATCTCGGCAAGATCACCGGCAGCCCGTACGGCGCCGACGCCAAGCGCGACATCCGCATGCGCCGCATCGCCGACCACGTGCGCGCGATCACGTTCTGCATCGCCGATGGCGCGCTGCCGAGCAACGAGGGGCGGGGCTACGTGGTGCGCAAGATCCTGCGCCGCGCGGCGCGCGATGGTTACGAACTCGGCCTGCAGCAGCCGTTCCTGTTCGCGATGGTCGACCTCGTCGGTGCCATCATGGGCGACCAGTACCCGGAAGTGCGCGACAACGCCGGCCAGTGCCGCGCCGTCATCAAGGGCGAGGAAGAGAACTTCCTGACCGTCTACCGCCAGGGCATGGCGCGGCTCGAGGAGTTCCTGGCCACTGCGCCGAAGCCGCCGACGGGCGCCAACACCGCGGGTAGCGGCGAGTTCGCGTTCCAGCTGCACGACACCTTCGGTTTCCCGATCGACATCACGCAGAAGGTGATGGAGGAGCGCGGCCACCGTCTCGACGAAGGCGCGTTCGAAGCGGCGATGGAAGCGCAGCGCACGCGCGCGCGCGCCAGCATGGCGACGTCGGACGCGGTGTTCACCGCCAGCGTCGCGGTGAAGCTGCGTGATGCCGGCCACAAGGCGAGCACGTTCGTCGGCTACACCGACCTGCATGCCGACAGCAAGCTGCTGGCCTGTGTCGGCGATGGCGACGCGATGCTGCCGCGCGCCAGTGCTGGCCAGAAGGTGTTGCTGATCGCGGCGACGACGCCGTTCTACGCGCAGGGCGGTGGCCAGGTCGGCGACCGCGGCACCGTCACCACCGCGACCGGCAGCGCGCAGGTCACCAACACGACCGGGCTCGATGGTTTCCACCTGCACCACGCCGTCGTGCAGACGGGCCACCTCGAGGCTGGCCAGCCGGCGACGTGGCAGGTCGACGAGATCGCGCGCCGCGCCACCGAACGCAACCACACGGCGACGCACCTGCTGCACGCGGCGTTGAAGCGCACGCTCGGCGACCACGTCAGCCAGGCCGGTTCCGAGGTCTCCCCGGAGCGCCTGCGCTTCGACTACACGCAGCCGGAGAAGCCGACTGCCGAGCAGTTGCAGCGCGTCGAGGACGAGATCAACGCGCAGATCCTGCGGGCGAACGACGCGCTCGCCGTGGTGCGCAAGCTCGACGACGCGCGCGCGGCCGGCTTCATGGCGCTGTTCGGCGAGAAGTACGGCGAGACGGTGCGCACGCTGCAGGTCGGCGAGTTCAGCAAGGAACTCTGTGGCGGCACGCACGTGAAGAACACCGGCAACATCGGCTCGTTCCGCATCGTCAGCGACGCCGCGGTCGCCGCCGGCACGCGCCGCATCGAAGCGGTCACCGGCACCGGTGCGCTCGAGATGGCGCGCCAGGAACGCCTGCAGGTCGCCGCCTTGTCGGCGGCGCTGAAGGTGCCCGCCGCCAAGGTGGTCGAGCGCGTCGGCGAACTCGGCGACGAGCTGAAGAAGCTGCGCAAGGACCTCGAGAAGGCGTTGGCGCCGGACCTCGACGTCGAACTCACCAAGTTGCGCGCGGCCGCGGTCGCGCACCAGGGCACCAACACGGTCGTCTACGAGCGGCCGGGCTTGCAGACCAAGGATGCCCAGGAACTGTTGAAGCGCGCGCAGAAGGCGCTCGACCCGTTCGTCGGCGTGGTGCTCAGCGTCGTCGACGGCGAGGTGCAGGTCGTCATCGCCGTGGGGCCATCGTTGACCAGCAAACTGAAGGCTGGCGATCTCGTGAAGACGCTGGCGACGCTGCTCGGCGGCGGCGGCGGTGGGCGACCCGAGGCTGCGCAGGGCAAGGGCCGCGACGTCGGCAAACTCGCGGACGCTCGCGCAGCGGCGATCGAAGCACTGCAGCAGGCCGGCCTGCGCGGCTGAGAGCCCGCCGCGCTACAGGTTCTGCCGCTTCGGCCCCAGCTGTCCCTTTTCGTCGGGGACCATGCGCACGACCTGGGCGCCGCGGCCGAACGGCGAGCGCTTCAGCAGCGGCCGCAGGAACGTCAGCAGCTGGTCGGGCTGTTCGCTGCAGAAGTAGAGGATGCACTCGCCACCGCCGAGCTCCTCGCCGTCGTATTCGCCGAAGCCGCCAGCCTCGACCGCGTCGGCCAGCTCGTCCGCCAAGGCCTCGATGGCCTGGCGTTCCTGGTTGGTTCCCATCAGGTTGTTGCTGAGCCGCAGCACCACCAGCAGGTCCTGCTCATCACCGCCCGTGTCGTCGTCGTCCGCGTCGTTGGCCACCATGCAGGCACCGTAGCGACGAGCCTTCCAGATCCCAGATTCTGGCGGCTCGCCCGTGGCGAGGGACCGTCTGGCCATCGATACCCCTGGAGCTATGCTGCGGGGTTCGTCGTTTGGCCACCAAGTCGAAAAAGCCCCAACAGCCGGCCGTCCCGAGCCCTGCGCCAGCGGCTTGTGTCGTGGTCAAGGGCGCGCGCGAACACAACCTGAAGGGGGTCGACCTCAGCTTCCCGCGCGACAGCCTGACGACGTTCACCGGCGTCTCCGGCTCGGGCAAGTCGAGCCTCGCCTACCACACGATCTACCAGGAAGGGCAGCGCCGCTTCCTCGAGAGCCTCAGTTCGTACGCGCGGCAGTTCCTCGGCCGCATGGAGAAGCCGAAGGTCGACCTGGTCGAGGGCCTGTCGCCGACGGTGTCGATCGACCAGAAGCAGGGCAGCCACAGCGTGCGCTCGACGGTCGGCACGCTGACCGAGGTCGCCGACTTCCTGCGCCTGTTGTGGTCGCGCCTCGGCGATCCGAGCTGCCCCGAATGTGGCGCCGCGATCGAAGCGTGGTCGCCCGATCGCATCGTCGACGCGATGGTCGAAGGCCACGCCGGCACCGCGGCGATGCTGCTGGCGCCGGTCGTGCGCGAGCGCAAGGGTGAGTACCGCAAGGAACTGGCCGAGTGGGCGCAGAAGGGCTTCGTGCGGGCGCGCATCGACGGCGTCGTGCGGCGGCTCGACGAAGAGATCACGCTGGCGCGCTACGCGTACCACACGATCGAACTGGTCGTCGATCGCCTGACGATCGGCACCGACGTGCGTTCGCGCCTCGCCGAGGCGGTCGAGCAAGCGGTGCAGCTCGGCTCGGGCCTGTGCGCGCTGGCG
>CAMAUH010000423.1 GCA_945861365.1 Candidatus Kuenenia stuttgartensis | reverse complement strand
CAGCCGCGGCGGCACGTTCATCACCGCGCGCACTGCCAGCAGCCCCTGCTCGGGTGTGCGCTGGCCGCGCACGACCGTGTCGCGGATCGCATACAGCTCGGCGAGGCGGCCGAGGTCCTGTTCACCGGGCACCACGCGCAGCAGCGACGTCTTCGGCTCGCTGCCCTTCGGGCCGAGTGCGGCGAAGATCGCCGTCGGGGTCGAGAAGAACGCGCCTTCGAGGCCGAGCGCGCGACTGCACGCGTCCATGGTGTCCTCGACGCGGTAGGACGGACTGCCGAGCGCGTGCATGGCGCGGCCGATCTCGAGCACGAACTGCTGGGCGATCACGCCCACAGCCTACGGGCGGCGACGCCGCGCGCGACTAACGCAGGCTTTCGATGCGGCCCTGGGCGTCGACGATCTGCGTGATGCGCAGACCATAGGTGTCGTCGACCAGCACCACTTCGCCGCGCGCGACCAGCTTGCCGTTGACGCGCAGGTCGACCGGTTCCTCGGCCTTCTTGTCGAGCGCGATGACGCTGCCGGGCACGAGGCGCAGCACTTCGTCGAGGCTCATCTGCGTGCGGCCGACCTCGACCGAGATCGGGATCTCGACGTCGAGCAGCAGGTCCAGGTTGGCCTTGCCGTCGCCCTTCGGGCCGGTGCCGAGCTGGCCGAACGCGACGTTCTGCACCGCGGATGCGGCGAGATCGGCACTGGCCTGCGCCACCTGCGCGGCACCCCAGTCGCCTTCGAGTTGCTTGTCGTGTTCGACCATTCGCCTACTGCGCCATCACATCGGCCACTCGCACGCCGAACCTGTTGCCGATCCTGCCGACGTGCGCGGTGAACTTCGGCCGGCCCATGACCGGCACGATCGCCGGATCGCCGACGCGGGTCGTCAGCGGGATCACGTCGCCGGGCTGCAGGTCCATCAGCTGGCCAAGCTTGATGCGGGCGCCGCCGAGTTCGACGGCGACGTCGACCGACAGGTCGCGCACCGTGATGCTGAGCTTCTCGCGCAGCGCGCCCGGCTCCAGCGCCGCCACCGAGTCGCGGCTGAAGCGCTCCAACAGCGGCTCGAGCGACACGAACGGGATCACCATGCGCAGGTCGCCGATCAGGAAGTCGCCGGTGACCTGGAAGTAGACCGACAGCACGACGTCCTGCGCCGGCAGGATCTGCGCCATCGACGGATTGCAGAAGCGGGTCGTCAGCGACCACTTCAGCTTCACCACCTCCGCCATCGCGTCGCAGATGCGATCGAGGCACGGCCCGATCAGCGCTTCGGCGACGGTGTGCTCGGCGGCGGTGAAGTCCTTCGGCACCTTGGTGACCTTGCCGGAGCCACCGAGGATGCGGTCGACGGCGCCGTACAGCAGGCTGGTGCTGGCGGTGAACAGCACCGGCAGCTTGAACGGCTCCATCTGCAGCACGTAGATCGCCACCGGGCCGGGCAATTGCTCGAGCCAGCTGCCGAAGCGCAGTTGTTCGACGGCGACGCAGTCGCAGCGCGCATCGAGGCGCAGCTTGTCGCCGATCGTCATCGACAGTTGCTTGCCGGCGCTCTCGAAGTAGCGCTCGAGGCCGCGCATCTGCTCGCGACCGAGCCGGTTCGGCTTCAGCAGATCGATCGGGCTGACCACGCGCCCACCGACGTCGGCGACCGGCACCGGCGCGGCCGGACGCTTCTCCGGCTCGGGCTCGATGCTGCCCTCGCTGCGGAACATCTGCAGCAGGGTGTCGATCTCTTCGTTGGTGAGGACTTCGTTCACGGTGGTTCCCGATCAGTTGCTCACTGCATCAACCACTTCACCCAGACGACGGACGTGACCTTCGCCACCTTGTCCTTGCCGGCCGGGAACAGCGTCTGGTCGAGGGCATCGACGAGGTCCTTCTCGAGCAGGCGCACGCCGGCGTCGCTCTGCAGCTCTTCCATGCTGCGCTGCCGCAGCAACAGCAGCGACTTCGACTTCACCTCGTCCCAATGCGTCTTCAGATGCTCGAAGGCGGCGGCCTCGTGGTCGTCGCGCACCTCGTAGCGGAACTTGAAGCTCAAGCGCACCATGCCCTTGCCGGCCTTGGTGCGGGGATTGAACTCGTGCTGGATCTCGTCGGGGTGCAGCAGGTCGAGCTGCGTGTGCACCACCGGCGGCGCCTTCACCTCGATCGTCTTCGGCGGGATCGCGAACACCGCACCGGCACCGCCGACGATGGCCCCGACCGCGATCAGCACGATCGGCGGCAGGCCCTTCTTCTTCTTGCCGGCGTCCGCCTTGGCGTCGCCTTCCTTTTTCTTGTCTTCGGACACGTGTGTGGTTGCTCCTGCCGTCGATCCCGAGCCGTCGTCGCTATCGACCGCGCGGCATGGCCGTGTTGAAGAATTCGTCGCCCGGGACGACCACCGCCGCGGTCACTTGGCCTTGCCCGCCGCCGGCGGCTCCTTGCTGACGCGCAGACGCTTGTTCATGACGTCCTGTGCCAACGGCAACGGCAGCGTCTTCAGGATCTCGTTGACCGCGTCCTTGTCCATGAACTCCATCAGGCGCAGCACCTCGTCCTGACCCTTCTCGGTCTTCCAGCTGTCCTGCACGATCTCGGCCGCACGGGCCGGTTCGAACGAGGCCATCGACGCCGCGTTGCGCTTCAGCGCCGCGACCTCGTCGTTGCGCACCAGCTTCACCTGGTCCTGGAACTTCTGGATCTTGGCGTCGATCGCGCGCTGCATTTCGTCGAGCTTGGCCTGCAGCGCACCGAGGTCGGCCTGCCGCCGGCTGACGTCGTTCTGCAGGTCCTGCAGTTCCTTCTCGCGCTGCTCGAGCGAAGTGCGGCGCCGATCGACCTCCGCCATCAGGCCCTGCACGCGCTGCCACGCGTCGTTGATCATCTCCGGAGTCAGGTTGGCGGGCATGGCATCGAACCGGAACAACGCCCCGGGCCGGTACTGGTTGTTGCCCTTCGCGAGCGCCGTGCCGAGCTGGTTGAAGTCGCCCTCTGGCGAACCGTGGCCGGTCTCGCCGTGCGGCGCCGCGTGCGGGTCGCCGTGGCCAGCGGGCTCGGCACCGTGCGCGGCCTTCGTGTCGCCGTGGGCACCCTTCGCTTCGCCGTGGCCCTTCGGTTCGCCGTGACCACCGGCCGCCGGCTCGCCATGGCCGCCGCCGTGACCACCGGCATCGGCGGGCTTCTCCGGGTTGACGACGGACTTGCCGACGCGCTTCTCGACCGTGCCCTTCGGCTCCTGCGGGTCGGCGCCGTGCTCGTCCTTGGTGCCACCGGCGGCTTCCGCCGGTGCCGCCTTGCCGGTCTCGCCGGCAGGCGTCGCGTGGGCATCCTGCGGCCCCGCGGCTTCGTCCTTGGCATGCGCACCGTCGGCAGGCTCCGCCTTGCCGTCAGCCGCCTTGCCGTCCTTGTCCTTGCCGTCCTTGCCCTTCTCGCCCTCGGCGGGCGGCGGGGGTGCCGGGAAGAACGAGTTCAACACCGGGATGTTGGCGGTGCCGTCGTGGTTCAGACGCCCGGTGGCCGCGAGGCCGCCCAGCAACGAACCGACGAACAACACCACGCCGACCAACGCCTTCACGATCAAACCGACCATGACTCAACCTCCGTGTCTTCGACAGCAGCCGCCGCACCGCGTGCGAGGGATGCGAGTTCTTCCAGTTCGGCCTGTTCGGCCTTCTGCGCCGCCGCGCGCCACTCGGCCCGCTGCTGGTCGCGCAAACGCTGCAGTGCGCGCAGGTCCTTCGCCTTCTGCGCGTAGTCCGCGCGCACGACGTCGAGGCGCTGCTGCGCTTCCGTCAGCTGCTTCTGCAGACGCCATTGGTGGCGACGCAGACCGTTCTCCAGCGCCTTCGCCAGCTGCCCGATCGCACCGGGCCGCGCCGCCTGGTCCGCGCAATCGCGCAGCCCCTGCACCGCCGCAGCGACCTTCTGGTCGATCGCCGACACCGCGGCCATCGCGGTGGCGAGCTCGCGGCGGGCGGTGCGTTCGTACTGCGCCCGCAGGCGCAGCAACGGCAGCAGGCGGAAACGGAAACGACGCATGCCGGCCCTATCGGCCGTGGCATGGGCGGATGCT
>CAMAUH010000422.1 GCA_945861365.1 Candidatus Kuenenia stuttgartensis | reverse complement strand
GGGCGGTCGGTACCGCCCTCACGCACCGTCTTGGTGACGGCGCGCAGGCTGACGAGCGGGTTGGTGGGCATCGCCGGCATGTTCGCCGAGCAACGTCGCGGCGCGTCACGGAGTTTCCGTGCGACGCGCCGGGCCCACCAGCCGCGACTCAGTTGCCGTCGCCGCTGGCTTGCGAGACGCCGCCGACATAGAGCGGCGCCGCGGTGACGGTCGGCTTCGCGCCGATCGCCGGATCCTCGTACGGCGACCCCGTCGGCGCCGTGATCGTCTGGCCGTCGAGGTCGAAGCCCTGCGCGGTGTAGACCGTGCTCGGGCTACCCACCTCGACCATCAGCTGCTCACCCTCGAGCTGCTTGATCTTGTAGGTCGTGCTGCCCGACGTCAGCGTCGTGCCGGTCGGGATGTTGAAGCGCGGGTAGTTGCGGCCGTCTTCGCCCTGTTCCCACGGGATGCCACCGAGGTTGGTGCCGTCCCACTGCAGGAAGAACGTGCGGCCATCGTACGGCGAGCCCGTCTCGTCGTGCACGTAGGTGAAGCGGATCGGCGGATCGAACTGCACGTAGGCGCTGCTGCTGTCCTGCAGGGCCTGCAGCCGGTTCCACGAATTGCTGCCGATGGTCCAGTTGTAGGTGACGCTCTGGGTGGCGATGTCGCCGAACGACGACAGCGCGCCCGGGAACAGCGGGCCGCAATCGAGGCCGAACTGGCCAGGACCCTGCGAGACGCTGACGCCGGAGCCGAAGTTCACCGGGTCGCCGCCGAGCGTCAGCATCAGCGTCTCCTTGTCGAACACGTAGGTCTGGTTGCCGCTGCTGACGCTGGTCGCGCTCGGCAGGTACGGCGACTCACCCGACTGGAAGTTCGCCTGGTTGCTGGTGATGTTCGCACGCAGCATGTGGAAGTAGCCCTCGAGCGTGAGGTCGCCGCTGGCGAGCTCGGGCGAATCGGAGGTGATCGTCGTCGCCTCCCACACGAATGCCGAGGTCGACGTCGCGAGCGTCGCCGGCCAGATCATCTCGACCGAGCCGCGCGCCTGGCTCCAGAAGTTCAGGAACTGCCCCGTGGTGAACGAGCTGGCGATGCTGATCGGCGGATCGATCGTCTGCCACTCGCCGCTGACGCGCTGGGCGAACTTCACGATGTCGGAGCTGGTGAAGCGGACCTTCAGTTCGCCACCGGCCGACGGGCTGAAGTACTCCATGTCCTCGTTGACGATGTCAGCGACGGTAATGGAGCTGCGCGTGCGCTTCAGCAACTTGCCGTCGACGATGACCAGCGTGTACGGCGTCGACGTGTTGGAGCCGAACGCGCGGCGATACAGCGTCTGGCCGTTGGTCAACGTCACGTTGCCCGGGAACCAGATGCCGTGGTAGCCGGCCCAGCCATTGTTGCCCGCGGCGTCCTGCACCGGGAAGCCGGACATCTGCGTGACCTTCGCTTCGGTCGTCGCGTCATAGAGGCCGTATTGATAGATGCGGGTGCTGTAGTCGTTGCGATCGAGCACCGACAGCGTGTTGCCGTTGGCGACGTCGCGGCGAGCGACGTAGTCGGCGTTGAACTGCAGCTGGTACTCGCCCGAGCTGGTGTAGATCGAACCGCCCTGGTTCTCCTTGTAGGACTGCTCGGCGTAGGCGCGGCCGGTGCCCGCCGCCTTGTTGGCGATCACGTGGGCGCGCTCACGCATGGCGCGTTCGCCGATCGCGACGCTGCCCGCAGGGTCGCCGTGGCCATTGAAGAACTCGACCTCGGTCTGGCCGTCCGTGCGCGAGACGGTGCGCAGATAGCCCTCGAAGTTCGTGTCGGTGGATTCCGGCGCCTGTCCGACCAGGAGTTGCTTGAAGTTGAGGGTGAACTGGCCGAGCGGATCGGCGTCGGTCGGAGCCGCGGTGACGATGAGCTTGCCGTAGATCGTCTGCGGCTGACCGCTGTCCACGCTGGAGATCCAGAACTTGACGACCTGCGGCGCGTCATTGCTCTCACGCGTCGATTCGACGACCCACTCTTCATAGCTCGGGCCGTTGTTGCCGCGGTCACCACCGCCGCGATCGCTGGCCTCGACCAGCGCGCGGTAGGCGCCGGCGTTGGTCTGCTCCCAGTAGTGCGTCTGCTCCAGGTACGACAGGATCATGTTGACCGTGTCGAGCGCCGCCATCGAGTCGTCGCGCACCCACAGGTTGGTCTGGTCGGTCGTGTAGTCGCTGCCGGCGACACCGCGCACACCGGCCGGCAGGCGCAGCGAGCCGCTCGAACCGTCGTTGGTGTCGATCAGGCTCACCTGCGACGGACCCTGCAGGCCCTGGATGTCGCCGGTGGAACCACCGCCACCACCGCATGCGGCGAGGGCGAGAAGAAGGGATGGGAACAGCAACCGATTCGACATGAGCTCTCCTGGGACTTCCTGGCTCGAACCGTCGGCAATGCGCACGGCGGTTCGCCTGCATCGACGGTTCGGGAGTCCAGGGTTGAGATCGCCGCGCACGGGCGCGTAGGCTCGCGCCGATGAAGCCTTTGCGGATTGCGGTTCTCCTGGCGGCAGCCGCCCTCGGCAGCCACGGCCGGGCCCAGGAGGTGACGCATGCGTTCGTCGGCGCGCGCATCGAACCGGTCGACGCGCCGGTGATCGAACGCGGCACGCTGCTGGTGAAGGGTGGCCGCATCGTCGCCGTCGGCCCGGCCGCCGAAGTGCGCGTGCCCGAGGACGCGGTAACGGTCGACGTCGCCGGCCGCGTCATCGTGCCGGGCCTGGTCGATTCGCACTCACACATCGGCGCGGTCGCCGGCGCCGACGGCAGCGGCCCGATCCAGCCCGACGTGCGCGCGCTCGACGCGATCGACCCGCTCGACCCCGGCATCCAGAAGGCGCAGGCCGGCGGCATCACCACCGTCAACGTGATGCCCGGCTCCGGCCACCTGCTGTCGGGCCAGACGATCTACCTGAAGCTGCGCGACGGCCGCACCGTCGACGACCTCGCCATCAAGAACGCCGACGGCAGCATCGCCGGCGGCATCAAGATGGCGAACGGCACCAACCCGCAGCGCGAGGCGCCGTTCCCGGGCACGCGCGGCAAGGCGGCAGCGCTGGTGCGCGCGCAGTTCCATCGCGCGCGCGACCACCAGAAGAAGATCGCCGCCGCGGCCGGCGACGCGAGCAAACTGCCCGAACGCAACCTCGGCCTCGAGGCGCTGATCGAGGTGCTCGACGGCAAGCGCGTCGTGCACCACCACACGCATCGCCAGGACGACATCTTGACCGTGTTGCGCCTGCAGCAGGAGTTCGGCTTCCGCTGCGTGCTGCACCACGTCAGCGAAGGCTGGCTGGCAGCCGAGCAGATCGCGGCGGCGAAGATCCCGTGCTCGGTGATCGTCATCGACGCGCCGGGCGGCAAGCTCGAAGCCGCACAGCTGTCGCTGCAGACCGGCGCCGTGCTCGATCGCGCCGGCGTGCTGGTCGGCTTCCACACCGACGACGGCATCACCGACAGCCGCCTGTTCCTGCGTTCGGGTGCCTTGGCGGTGCGCGCCGGCATGGCGCGCGACAAGGCGCTCGCGGCGCTGACCATCGCCAACGCGCGCATGCTCGACCTGCAGGAACGCACCGGCACGCTGACCGTCGGCAAGGACGCCGACTTCGTCGTGCTCAGCGGCGATCCGTTCTCGGTCTACACGCGCGTGCTGCAGACGTGGGTCGAAGGCAAGAAGGTGTTCGACTTCGCTGACCCGAAGGACCGCCTGTTCGCGATGGGCGGCTTCGGCGCCAGCGATGGCCAAGCGATGTCGATGTGCTGCTTCCAGCAGCAGGAGGGCCAGTGATGAACGCGCTCGCATTGACGCTCGGGTTGCTGTTCGCGCTGCCGCAGGATCCGCCGGCGCCGACGCCGACGCCGCCACCCGCTCCGGCTCCCACGCCAGCTCCGGTGCCCACTCCCGCGCCGACTCCGACGGCGACTCCCGCGGCGAGCCCCGCCCCCAGCGCCCCGACCCCGGTGCCCGCCGGCACGTTCGCCGTGCTCGGCAAGACGGTGTTCACGATGGCCGGCGACCCCATCGCCGACGGCGCCGTG
>CAMAUH010000421.1 GCA_945861365.1 Candidatus Kuenenia stuttgartensis | reverse complement strand
AGTCGCTCGCCGTCGCCGGCCTGCTGAGCAGCAAGGTCGGCGGCCCCTCGGTGATGCCGTGGCAGCCGGCGGACCTGTGGCCGGAAGTGTCGCCGGTCGGCGATCGCCATCGCCGCGCCATCTATGTCGCGCAGAAGCGGCAGATCCCGTTCGTGACGATGCGGCTGCTCGATGCGCCGGGTCGCGAGACGTGCGTCGCGCGTCGCGATCGCACGACGACGCCGCTGCAGGCGCTGGCGTTGTTCAACGACCGCAACTTCGCCGAGGCCGCGCGGGCGCTGGCGCAGCGGCTGCTCGGCGAGGCGGGCGACGATGCGTCGCGGCTGCAACGCGGTTTCCTGCTGTGCGTGCAGCGTGCTCCGGCTGCCGCCGAGCAGGAGGTGTTGTTGGAACTGCTGGCGACGCAGCGCGAGCTGTTCGCCGCCGATCCCGAACTGGCGGAGGCTGCTGCGACGGTCGGCGATGGGGCGCCGGTCGCGACGCGGCCACGCGAACTCGCCGCGTGGGCCGCGGTCGCGGCCGTGCTGCTCAATCTGGAAGAGACCTTGGTGCGTTCATGAACTCCTGGCTCGATCACGCTGTTTCGGCCCCGCTGTCGCGGCGCGGCTTCCTGCGCGGCTCCGCGGGCCTGCTCGGCTCGCTCTCGCTGCCGCGGATCGGCGGGCACGGCCAGCAGCCGCACTTCGCGCCGCGCGCGAAGAACGTCGTGTTCGTGATGCTGCTCGGCGCGCCGTCGCAGGTCGACTTGTTCGATCCGAAGCCCGAGCTGCAGCGCATCGATGGCCAGCCGATGCCGGAGAGCCTGGTGAAGGGCCAGGCGGTCGACCAGCTGAAGGGCCGCAACCTTGTCGCTGCCGGTTCGCGCTTCCAGTTCCATCGGCGTGGCCAGTGCGGCATGGAACTCAGCGAGCTGCTGCCGCACCTCGGCCAGCATGCGGACCGCATGGCGTTGGTGCGCTCGATGACGAGCACGCTGATCAACCATCCGCCGGCGCAGTCGCTGCTGACCACCGGTGCCGGCGAGGTGGGCCGGCCGAGCTGCGGCAGCTGGGTTTCGTACGGCCTCGGCAGCCAGAACCGCGATCTGCCGACGTTCGCGACGATGGTGTCCGGCAACGAACCGGGCGTGCCGCCGCCGCCGGTGCAGCTGTGGGGCAACGGCTTCCTGCCCGGCGAGCACCACGGCGTCGTGCTGCAAGGGGGCGCCGAAGCGGTGCGCTTCCTGCAGAACCAGCCCGGCACGTCGCGCGAGGGCCGCCGCGCGCAGCTCGATGCGCTGCAGGCGCTCGATCGCTTGCGCCAGCGGACGCACGGCGACGCATCCACCGACGATCGGGTCGCGGCGTACGAACTCGCCTACCGCATGCAGGAGCAGGTACCCGAAGCGGTGCGCCTGCAGAGCGAGTCCGCGGCGACGTTGGAGATGTACGGCGCGAAGGCCGGCGAGCCGTCGTTCGCAGCCAACTGTGTGATGGCGCGGCGGCTGGTCGAACGCGGCGTGCGCTTCGTGCAGTTGGTCGACGACGGCTGGGACCACCACGCGCAGCTGGTGCGCAACCTGCGCAAGAAGGCGGGCGAGGTCGATCGGCCGCTCGGGGCGCTGCTGACCGATCTGCAGCGCAGCGGGCTGTTCGACGAGACGCTGGTCGTCATCGCCGGCGAGTTCGGCCGCACGCCGATGAACCAGGGCGGCCAGAGCGGCGATCGCTATGGCCGCGACCATCACGGCAAGTGCTTCAGCGTCGTGCTCGCGGGGGCGGGCGTGCGCGGCGGCACGGTGGTGGGGGCGACCGACGAACTCGGCTACCAGGTCGTCGAGGACCCGTTCACGCTGCACGACCTGCAGGCGACCATGCTGCACCTGCTCGGCTTCGACCACGAACGGTTGGTGTTCCGCCATCGCGGCCGCGACTTCCGGCTGACGGACGTGCACGGGCACGTGATGCGGAAGGCGCTGCTGGGCTGATCGGCGCGGTCGGGGGCCTGCAGAGGATTTCTGGGCGAAGTGCAACCGGAGCACTCGCTCGTGCCCCATTAGGGCATGGTCCTGGTGCGGTCCCATGATGGTCTGTTCCGGTTCGTCTTCGGCGAGCCGGAGCAGATGGCGGAGCTACTGCGTTCGCAGTTGCCGCCGGCGCTGGCGGCGGCGATCCAATGGTCGACGCTGCGTCGCATCGAGGGCACGTTCGTCGACGAGGCGCTGCGCGACCGCATCACCGACCTGCTGTTCGAAGTGGAACTGCACGGCGCGCCGCTGCTGTTGCACACGGTGGTGGACCACAAGTCGTTCGACGATTGGGCCACCGCGCTGCAGGTGGTGCGCTACGGCGTGCGCATCCACGACCGCTGGCTGGCCGAGCATCCTGGTGCGAAGTCGCTGCCGCCGATCCTCGCGTTCGTCGTGCACCATGGCGAACGACCGTGGCGCGCAGCGCGCAGCGCCGACGAGCTGGTGGACCTGCGCGGCTGTGACCCCGCCACGGCGGCGTTCTTGCGCCCGCTGCAGCTACGCATGCCGTTCCTGGTGTTGGACCTGGCGGGAATGGACGAAGTGGCGATCGACGGCCTGCGA
Source organism: Candidatus Kuenenia stuttgartensis (assembly GCA_945861365.1). Taxonomy (GTDB): domain Bacteria; phylum Planctomycetota; class UBA1135; order UBA1135; family UBA2386; genus UBA2386. The sequence goes on along the minus strand of CAMAUH010000421.1, from coordinate 1,494 downwards.
TTGTCGATCGTCAGCTCCATGACGCTGCGCTTCCTGCAGGTGCTGCGGAGCCAGCCGCCGGAAGCGGCGGTCGAGCACATCGTGCGTTGGCAGCGCCTGGTGGCGCGGCTGCTGGAGCACCGGCGCGGCAAGGATGTGCTGGTGGCGCTATTCTCGTGGTTCCTGGCCGGAGCTCCGGACAGCCACCGAACCCTGCGAACCGTGATGGCCCGAATCGACGAGGAGAACGTTCCGATGCGAAGCATGCTCGACCTGGTGCTCGACATGGGGCACGAGCGCGGAAGGAAGCAGGGCCTGGAGCAAGGCCTGCAGCAGGCCCTCGAAGCGCTGCGGCAGATCCTGGCTGGCCAGCTGCGCACCCGCTTCGGGGAGGTGCCGGCCGCCCATGCCGCGCAGCTCGCGGCCGCAAACCTGCCGACGCTGCAGGCCTTCGCCGACCGTTTGCTGCGGGTCGAGCGGATCGAGCACGTGTTCGAGAGCGCGCCGGCGCCCGCGCGCGGCAAGCGGCGCTCGCCGCGCCGGTGACCAGGCCACGCGCTTCCAGCGCGACTTCCGGCTGACGGATGGGCGCGGGCGCGTGGTGCGCACGGGGCCTTGGGTGATGTCGGTGGGAACCGCTGCCTGCCAGCGATCACGCTGCCGGCACCGGCGCGGCGAGCAGCGGCGAGTCCGGCAGCGACAGCGACAGGAAGTGATCGTCGTCCTCGAACATCAGTCGCTCCGCGACGAACTGCCGCAGCATCGCACGCACCGCATCGACGGTCAGCGTTCGACCCGCGTTGCTGGACAGTCGTTCCGCCAAGGCCATCGGTGTCGTTCCAGCATCGCAGCCGAGGTAGGCGGCCGCCTCGGTCGCATCGAGCACGAAGCGACGCGCGCCGGTCGTCGACCGCCCATCCTGGATCACCAGGCACGCGGGGCCGCGGCGGTGACGCAGCGTGCCCTGGTTGCGGTGCCAGTCGGCGCGCCACTGCGTGATCCCCACGCGCAGCGCGTCGACGTAGCCGGCCGGCGGTGGTGTTTCGAGTTCGTACTCGAACGTCCACGCCAGCTCGGTCAGCGCGCGCTGCTCACGCCCGAACAACGCGCGCTGGTGAGTCGGCGGCCCGAGCACGCGCAGGTGGTGCCGCGCGGGGTCCGTGTGGTACGGGCTGTAGCGATCGAGCGTCAGTGGCACGAGCGCTGGCGGCGGCAGATGCACTAGCGACGGCACCACGGTGGCCATGCGCGCGTACTCGTCGATCGGCTCGTCGGGCAAGCCGTGGATCACGTTCCACGCGACATGGATGCCGTACTGGGCGCACCACTTCAGCACGCGCACGTTGTGCAGCGCCGTGACGCCCTTCTGCATGCTGCGCAGGATCTTCGTGCTGAGGCTCTCGATGCCCGGACGTATCGCGCGCACTCCGGCGTCGTGCAGCAGGCGGACCTGTTCCAGCGACAGGTTGGCCTTGGTCTGCCAGAACAACCGCAGGTCGGTGCCACTGTCGCGCA
>CAMAUH010000420.1 GCA_945861365.1 Candidatus Kuenenia stuttgartensis | reverse complement strand
ACGTCGACCACTGAACCCCGTCGAAGCGGGCGATCTCGTGCAGGTTGCCGCCGGCGTGCAAACTGCCCACCGCGAGGATCGACCCATCACCGGCCACGGCGAGGCGCTCTACCGTGCCGATGAAGCCGCCGACGACCGACCACGACGTCCCATCCCAGCGCGCGACCGAAGCTGGCGGACCACCGGGGCCACCCATCGCGAAGTTGCCGCCGACCAGCACATGGCCGTTCGGAGCCGACACGACTGCCGCGTAGCCGCCGATGCCGGGGACGGGCGGGGCGGGACCAAACGCACTCCACGAGCTGCCATTCCACCGCTGCAGGGCACCTTGTTGGCCGGCGATGATCTCGCCATTGGGCAGCGCCTGAACGAACCGCGTGCCGGTCAAGGCCGACCCGATCGGCGACCAGACGCCAGCGGTGCGGCGGGCAATCTGGCGAAGGCCGAGCCCTGGGAACTGGAAGTTGCCAGCTGCCACGAGGTCGCCGTTCGGCGCCAGCGACATGGCGCCGATACCGAGCGTCGGTCCGCCCACGACCAAGGGCACCCAGGCGTTCGCCGTCGCCCGGACAGCGTTGCGCACCGAGACACTGCCCGCACCCAAGAACGTGCCGCCGGCCAGCAGGTCACCATTCGTCAGCGCCACGATCGCCCGCACCTGCGTCGGCGCGGTCACCCCGGCGACCACCGCGCTCCATGTTGTGCCACTCAGCTGGGCGACGCCGCCGAACGCACCCCCGGAGCCGGCAACGACCAGGTCACCGTTCGGACGCAGCGCCAGAGCCTGCACCTGCGCGCCGACCGGGTTGTTCAGGCTGATCCAGGTACTGCCGTTCCACTGCGCCAGACGCGGTGCTGCCACCGAGCCGATGGTCTGGAACGTGCCACCGGCAACGAGAGAGCCGCTCGGCAACACCAGGAGTTCATCGACGCGGCTCTCCGCGCCACCGCCGAACGGCACCCAGGCGGTACCAGTCCAACGCGCGAGGTGCTGGTAGACCACACCACCGATCTCTTCGAAGTAGCCACCAGCGATCAGTTCGCCGGTCGGCAGCACGGCCAACGTCGCCACTCCAGAAAACGACGTCGGCCCCATCGGCATCCAGGCGCCACCGCTCCAGCGCATGACGCACTGCGAACCCGCGGCAACCAGATCGCCGTTCGGCAGCACGACGAAGTCGAACACCGTCTGCGAAAGGCCGGCTCCCATCGGCACCCACGCGACTCCGGTCCAACGGGCGACACCGGGCGCCGCCACGCCACCGGCAGTTGCGAACGCGCCACCGGCGATCAAATCGCCGTTCGGCAGCACGAACAAGGCATGCACGCTGCCGTCGAGACCGCTGCCAAGTGCCGTGCAGGCGTTCGCAACTGGGTCGTAGAGCACGACGCGATTGGCGGCGAGGCCGCCGATCCACTGGAAGGCGCCGCCGAGCACGACGTGTTCGCCGGCCGGGCCGACACCGTCAGGATCCCACGCCACGGCCGCGAGCACGTCGCCATCGGTGCCGGGCAGCACGTCCGCCGGGCGCCAGGTGTTCGCGCATTGTCCGACGACGCCCATCGCGCTCAGAGCAGGAACCACTACGGCGCGGAGCAGCAACAGGAGTGGTGTCATCATGAGTGTTGAACCCGGGCAGGAAGATGCCGAAGGCGCGCGCCATGGCAACGACCGTGCCTCGCCAGAAGGCCATGGCCGGGAGCGACGCTCGTCACCGACCCGGCAAGGCAATGGTCGCCAGTCTGTTCCGCGATCGAAACAACTCGGCCCGACGAGGTGGTGCCTGACCCGACACCACCACTACGAACGCTGTCCAGCCGCCCCACGGTTGCGGGAATGCAGCGCGACCCGTCCGATGCGCGCGTGACCGAACTCGCCGCCACGCCGATGCCGCACGTCCCGCGCCCGCTCGCGGACGAGCTGCGTGACTTCGCCGCGTTCGGCACGCGCACGCTGTGCGGCGAACTCGCGATCGACGGCCACCGCGTGCCGACGTTCACCAACGAGTTCTGGACGGCGAAGCAGCGCGAAGGCCACAGCCTGCACGAACTCAGCTACCGCGCCTGCTTCAAGCCGTCGCTGCCGGCGTTCTTCATCGATCGCCTGACGCGGCCCGGCGACCGCGTGTTCGACCCGTTCATGGGCCGGGGAACGACCCCGCTCGAAGCGGTGCTGCGCGGCCGCGTCGGCTGCGGCAACGACGTCAACCCGCTGTCGGCGATGCTGGTGCGCCCGCGGCTCGCGCCGCCGAGCTTCGAGTCCGTGTGCGACCGCATCGACGCGCTCGACCTGCAACACGACGGCGACCTCGACGCCGACCTGCTGGTGTTCTTCCACTCGGACACGCTGCACGAGCTGTGCGCATTGCGGCAGCACTTCCTGCAGCGCCACGCGGTCGGCGCACTCGATCCGGTCGACGACTGGCTGCGCATGGTCGCGGTCAACCGCCTGACCGGCCACTCGACCGGCTTCTTCTCGGTCTACACGCTGCCGCCGAACCAGGCGGTGTCCGCCGACGCGCAGCGCAAGATCAACCACAAGCGCAAGCAGACGCCGCCGCGGCGCGACGTGCGCGCGATCCTGAAGAAGAAGTCGCGCGCGTTGCTCGTCGACGACACGGCGATGTGGGCGAAGGACCGCGGTGCCTTGGCGCGGCGCTGCGTGCTGACGACCGGACCGGCGAACGCGGTGCCGCTGCTGGCGACCGCCAGCGTGCAGCTGGTCGTCACGTCGCCGCCATTCCTCGACGTCGTGCAGTACGCGACCGACAACTGGCTGCGCTGCTGGTTCTGCGGCATCGACACCGAGGCGGTGCCGATCACGATGGCGCGCACGGTGCCGGCGTGGCAGCAGGCGATGGGCGAGGTGTTCGCCGAACTGCATCGCATCGTGCGACCCGGCGGCCATGTCGCCTTCGAGGTCGGCGAGGTGAAGAAGGGCAAGGTGCGGCTCGAGGAAGCCGTGGTGCCGACCGCAGCCGCTGCCGGCTTCGTGCCGGAGCTGGTGATGGTGAACGCGCAGGAGTTCACGAAGACCGCGAACTGCTGGGGCATCGACAACAACGCGCGCGGCACCAACACCAACCGCATCGTGCTGCTGCGCCGTCCATGAAGCGGGCGCCGCTGCTGGTCGCGACCATCGGCGTCGGGCTGCTCGTCGACCAGTTCGTGCCGCACGGCCAGATCGCCACCGACATCGGCGTCTGGATCGTCTACCTGGCGCTGCTGCGCGCCGCCGACTCGACGGGGCGCCGGCAGCTGATCGCCTGCCTGCTGATCAGCGCGCTCGGCGAGTGCTTCCTGTCGCTGCTGTGGGGCCTCTACGACTACCGGCTCGGCAACGTGCCGCTGTTCGTGCCGCCGGGCCACGCGCTGCTGTTCCTGCTCGGCACCGAGGTGGCCCCACGCGTGCCCGATCGCCTCGCCCGCTGGGTGCCGTTCGCCGCCGCGCCGCTGGTGCTCGCGCTGGCCATCACCGGCGCGGATCGGCTCGGCGTCGGCCTGTTCGCGCTGCTGCTGCTGTGCATGCGCTTCGGGCCGCAGCCGAAGCTGTACGCGGTGATGTTCGTGCTGGCGCTACTGCTCGAACTCGCCGGCACCGGTCTCGGCAACTGGGCGTGGCGCGCGAGCGATCCGTGGTTCGGCCTCGCCACCACGAACCCACCGCTCGCGGCCGGCGCGTTCTACTGCGTGCTCGACCTGCTGGTGCTCGGCACGCAGCGGTTGTCCGCGCGAACCCGCCCCGCCTAGCGCCCCGCGTCGCGCAGCGCCTTCTTGGTGATCTTGCCGGAACCCGTGCGCGGCAGCGCGTCGAGGAACCGCACTTCCTTCGGCGCCTTGTAGTGCGCGATGCGTTCCTTGCAGAACGCGATCAGCTCGTCACCGCTCGCCTGCACACCCGGCCGCAGCACCACCGCGGCAACGACCCGTTCGCCCCAATGCGCGTCGGGCAGCCCGAACACCGCGCACTCGAGCACCGCAGCGTGCGCGTAGAGCACGTGCTCGACCTCGACCGAGTAGACCGCTTCGCCGCCCGTCTTGATGACGTCCTTCGCGCGATCGACGATATCGACGTAGCC
>CAMAUH010000419.1 GCA_945861365.1 Candidatus Kuenenia stuttgartensis | reverse complement strand
CGGATTGCTCGTTCGCGAACGGCACTGGCCTCAACGCGATCGGCTTCAGCTGCACGACGTTGCCGGTGCTCGGCACCACGTGGCAGGGCGCCGTGACGACGAACGCCAACACGCTGCTGACCGCGCTGGCCTATGCGCCGGCTGATCTGCTGCCTTCGCCGGTGCCGCTGTTCGGCGGTGAACTGCTGGTGCAGCCGGCGGGGCTGGTGCTGTTCACCGGCTTCAGCAGCTATGCGCTGGCGATCCCGGCCGCGAGTTCGTGGATCGGCACCGAGCTGGCGTTCCAGGCGCTGCGCGTCGATTCGGTCGCTGGCAACGCGACGATCGTGCCGCTGAACGCGATGGTGCTCGAGCTCGGGCTCTGAAGCGCCGCGCGCTTCCCCGCGTCGCTCGCGCACCCTAGCGTTGCCGCCCGTGTTCGCATTCTCCGACGACTCCGCGGTGCTGGCGGCCTTGCCGCAGGAACCCGCGGCTGAGCAGACGCTGCGTGAGACGGTCAACGTCTGCATCGATGCCATCGTGTCGACGCTGCAGCGCCTGCTCGAGCTGCCGTTGGTCGGCGTGTTGGTCGGCAGTGCGCTGCTCGCCGCGTTGCTGTGGCTCGCGGCGTGGTGGCGGGCGCGGCGCGGCGCGCGGCCGTGGTCCGTCGGTCTGCTGCGCATCGCCGGGGTGCTGGTGGTCGTCGCGGCGGTGATGTTCGCGGTCGATCGCCGCCTGCTGCGGCAACAGGAACGGCTGCAGCAGTTGCGGGCCCAGGCGCTCGCGGCCACCTGCGACAACCTCGAACGGCTGCAGCAGCTCGGACTGGTGCGGGCTGAGCCGCTGGTCGACGTCGCTGCCGCAGGTGCCGCACTGCAGGCGCAGTTCGCGGGTTTGCGCCTGCGACCGGTGGTGCTCGACGATGCGACCGACCTGGTGTTGTTCGAAGGTCGCGAGCCGTTGCTGTCGGGAGCGCTCGCGGTGGTGGACCTGCGGCAGCCGTCGGTGCAGATCGCGATGGATGCCGACTTCACGGCGAAGACGATGACGAGCGCGTTCGCGCGCACGCATGGTTGCACGGTGGCGATCAACGGCGAGGCCGGCAACTCGCCGCAGCCCGACTGCGGGCTCGGCCGCTGGACCGGCCACATGCGCATCGCGGGCGTCGATGTGCTGCGGGAGCAGCCCGGCAACCCGCGTCCGTTCCTGGCTTTCGATCGCGAGCGTCGCGCGCGCTTCGTCGCCGCGGGTGCCGCCGAGCGCTCGCTGCAGCCGACCGACCACGACGTGATCTGGGGCCGCATGGACGCGATCGTCGATGGCGTCGTGCAGACGGAAGCCTGGCGCTTCAACCAACCGCGCACGGTGATGGGCATCGACCGCGCCGGCGAGCGGTTGTTCCTGCTGGTCGTCGACGGGCGGCAGCCAAGGCACAGCGTCGGCTTCACGCGGCCGCAGGTCGGCGCGTTCCTGCATGCGTTCGGCGTGCACGACGCGATGCTGTGCGACGAGGGCGGCTCGGCGTGCCTGTACGCCGCCGCGTTCGGGGGCCTCGTGACCGTGCCGAGCGACGACCAGGGCGAGGAGCGGCCGACCTACACGCACTTCGGCATCACGCGCCGGAAGTGACGGCGGCGGCCATGGCGATCAGGGGCTCGGATGTTCCGGGCCGTGCAGGTTGACGGGCCTGCCGGTCTTGCGCAGCTTCAGGTTCAGGAACTCGACCATCACCGAGAAGCCCATCGCGAAGTAGACGTAGCCCTTCGGGATGTGCATGCCGCACGATTCGCCGATCAGCGTGAAGCCGATCAGCAGCAGGAAGCTGAGCGCCAGCATCTTCACGGTCGGGTGACGCTCGACGAACGTGCAGATCGGGTTGACGAAGGCGATCATCACGCCGACCGAGATCAGCACCGCGATCACCATGACGCCGATGTGCTGCGCCATGCCGACCGCCGTGATCACCGAGTCGAGCGAGAACACCAGGTCCAGCAGCGTGATCTGCACGATCGCGCTGCCGAAGGTCATCAGGCGCCCGCCGCCGCCGCCGAGTTCGTCCGCATCACCCTCGAGCTTGTGGTGGATCTCGGTGGTGCTCTTCCACATCAGGAACAGGCCGCCGGCGAGCAGGATCAGGTCCTTGCCCGAGAACGCGTGGCCGATCAGCTCGAACCACGGCTTCGTCAGCGTCATCAGGGCGCTGATCGCGAACAGCAGCGCGATGCGCATCAGCATCGCCAGCGCGAGGCCGACGCGGCGGGCCTTCGACTGATGTTCCTTCGGCAGCCGGCCGGTCAGGATCGACACGAAGACGAGGTTGTCGATCCCGAGCACGATCTCGAGGAACGTCAGCGTGAGCAGGGCGATCCACGCCTGCGGGTCGGTGAGCCAATCCATGGTCCGCCGACGGTAGCGACACCGGATGGTGCGCGCGAGCGACGTGGTGCCCGTGATGCAGGTGGCCCGGCGCGTGCTTGCGCCGGGCTTCCGTGTCGCCTGCTACGGGCAGGTGGTGATCAGGTTGCCGGCGCGCACGCGCAACCCGTTGCTCAGGTTGAACGAGTTCAGGAAGGCGCCGCCGACGGTGATGTTCAGCGCCTGGAAGTCGAGCGTGACGCCTTCGAGGCTCGGATCGTTCGGCACGGCCAGCGGGATGCTGGCGACACCGCTGGCATCGGCCTGCGCGACCAACGGGCCGAGCAGCGACGACACGTCACCGGTCCACGCCGTGCAGCCGGGGCCGACCAGGGTCGAGCCCTGGACCGTGCTCAGCAGGAAGCCGCAGGGCGCGTTCGCCGGGTTGTTGCGGCTGGTCAGTGCGAGCGTGGCGTTGCCGATCGTCGCGCGCGGCGGCGTGCCGGTGGCGAACAGCGACGGCACCGCACCAGCGCCGCAGCCGGCGCCGAGGTTCTGGTTGAATACGCCGCTCGGCGTCGTCGACGGCACGCTGACGGTCAGCGCGCCCGGGCCGACGGCGTACTGGTCGAGCAGCACGTTGCCGGCCAGCGGGGCCGCGTCGGAGTCGAAGCGGAAGTTGTAGATGCTGTTCCACTTCAGCGGGTTGGGGTTGCTGGCGGTCGTCTGGAAGACGATCTCGCTGCCGACCTTCGCGGCGGTCCAGTCGGTCACCGCGTTGCGGTCGACGTCGTGGAAGCCGAGGTTCAGGACCTGCGCGTACTGGCAGATCGGGATGCGGAAGGTGCCCGCACCACGCGCGTTGTCGCGGTTGTGCACGGCGTACTCGTAGTGGTAGAGGCCGTTGGTCGGGCCGGTCACCTTGACGCCGACGAAGTAGCGGCCGTCATCGGTGCCGTTGGTGTTGGAGTCGATCGAAGCACCGGTCCAGCGCTGCAGCACCGTGCCCAGCAGCACCGACGGACCGTCCGTCAGCGTCCACTGCGTGCTGCCGAAGGTCGGCGTGAACTGGCGCGAGCCGTGGTTGTTGCCGCGCAGCGACTCGTGTTCGCCGGCGACCAGATAGCCCGACTGGTACCAGAACGTGGCGCCGGGCACGTTGAGGTCGTCGTCGTAGACGCGCATCGCCAGGTTGATCGCCGTGTTCAGCGCGTTCGCCTGCGTCTGCGTCACGCTGCGGATGCCGTCGCACTGCTGCGCCGGGGCCACCGCCGGGTTGCCGGTGTCGAAGTACGAGCAGATCGGGTTCCAGACCCCGGTCCACGGATTCACTTCGCTCGGCGGGCCGAGGTTGAAGTGGTCCACCGCCTGCGAGGCGAGGTAGGTGTCGTTGCAGCCCTGCACCACGAAGCTGGTGGTGACGTTGGGCGTCAGGCAGGTGCCGCAGGCGCCCGGGTTGTTGTTGGACCCGAACGTGTGCTTGACCCACGCGTAGTTCGAGATCTGCTCGAAGCGGCCGTTCGACTCGCGCGCGATGATGTAGTGGATGAACCCGTGGTTCGCGTTCATCGCGGCCTGGAACGGGATGTCGCCGATGCCGGGATTGCAGCAGGTGGTCAGTGCGCCGATCGCCTGCACGCCGTTCGGGAAGGTGCCGGTGCGCCGGTAGCGGCTGATGGTCGACGTCGTCGCCAGGGCGAGGTCGCGGCCCGGGACGGTGTTGGCCTGTGCCGACACGGTGTCGGCG
>CAMAUH010000418.1 GCA_945861365.1 Candidatus Kuenenia stuttgartensis | reverse complement strand
AGCCAGCGTTGATCGCGGCCCGGCGCGTGCTCGAGGTCGCGGTCGACCTCGACCAGCGCATCGAAGCGCTGCGGGTCGTGCTGACCGCGCACAACATGCTCGGCGAACGCGACCAGGCGCGCGCCTGCTACGCCGAGATCCGCGAACTGCTGCAGCAGCGCGGCAAGTTCGACGTGCTCGAGAAGTTGCTGAAGAACGAGGAGTTCGTCGGCCAGGCCCTGGACCACGTCGAGATCAAGGTCGAGCTGCTCGGCTGCTACGAGGAGATGGAGGGCCGCGACTACGACCGGGCGGCGCTGCAGGTGTCGGTGGCCCGCTCGCTGCGGGCTCGCAAGGACCAGGAAGCCTTGCAGCAGGCCTACGGGCTGTTGCAGGAGGTCGGCTGCATCTATCCGGAGCTGGCCAAGGACGATCTCGCGGCGATCGAGAAGCTGCTCGAGCTCGAGGACAGTGGCCCAGCCGATGCGAACGGCGGGCACGAAGCGGCGTCGGCGTTGGCGAAGGCCTTGGGGCGACCGGGTCGCGTGCTCGTCGTCGGTGGCAACGAACGGCAGCGCCGGCACCACACGCGCTTGGACAAGCTCGGCGAGCAGTGGGGCTTCGCCGGCGAGTGGCTGATGACCAACTACACGTCGCCGCAGAAGACCGTCGGCACCATCGCCGATCGGCTGCGCACCGGCATCGACCTGCTGCTGCTGCTGCACTGGAACCGCCACGAGACGACGGAGCCGGCATTGGAACTGGCGAGACAAGCCGGGGTGCCGGCCCGCACCGTGCACTACGCCGGCTTCACGAGCTTGCAGGTGGCACTTACCGACCAGCTGCAGCGCATCGCCCAGGCGCGCTCAGCGACCGCGGCGGGCAAGGCGAAGTCGCGCGCGTGAAGCGTGCGCGGCCGGACGGCGGTGCGCTACCGTCGCCACCGTGGTCGAGCGATGCGAGTGCCTGATCGTCGGTGGTGGCCCCGCCGGCTCGGCGTTGGCGTTCCTGCTGGCGCAGCGCGGTCTGCGCGTCGTGCTCGCCGACCACGGACGCGCGCACCACAGTGGTCCGCTCGAGACGCTGCTGGCGCCGGCCCATCGGCTGCTGCGGCGCAGTGGACTCCTGGAGCTCGTGCTGCCGCATGCCGCGGTCGATCCGCTGCGGCATGGTGCGATCTGGGGCCGCGACGCCATCGAATGGCGGCCGGACGCCGAGCCGGGACTGCTGCTGCATCGCGGCGCGTTCGACACGGCACTGCGCAGCGCGCTCATCGCCGCCGGTGTCGACGTTCGCTGCCCGGCGCGGGCCGAACGCCTCGCGGACGGCGGTGTGCGGCTGACGATGCCCGATCGCCGCGAGGTGCTGCGGCCTCGGCATGTCGTGGTGGCGACGGGCCGGGCACGACCGCCGTGGCCTTGCCAGCGCGAACTGCTGCAGGCGGGCCCGCAGACCACCGCGCTGACCTGGGTAGGGGAGCCGGATCCCGCGGACCGCGGCACCGCCGTCGTCGAAGCCGTGCCGACGGGCTGGATCTGGACGCATGCGCCGGCCGCCGGGCCCGCCAGTGCCGCGGTGCTGCTCGACGCGGACGCCACCTGCGAACACGGCGCCAAAACGGCGCTGCAGGCCGCATTGGCCGCAGCGCGCGGGCCGGCCGCCCGCATGCAGCAGGCGCGGCTCGCGCACGCGACGAACGCCACGGCGCGACTGCATCGCACGATGGGCGAAGAGCTGCTGCTCGGCGATGCCGCCTCCTGCATCGACCCGCTGGCCAGCCAGGGCGTCGAGAAGGCGTTGGCGGCGGCAGACCATGCGGCCGCCGTGATCGCGACCGCGGTGGCCAGGCCAGCATGGTGGCCACGGCTGCGCAGCGCCCATGCGCACTGGGAAGCAGGCCTGTTCTTCGGCCACGCCGCGGCGACGACACAGTGGTACGCGCGCGAGGAGCGCTTCACCGAGACGGTGTTCTGGCAGCGCCGCCGCACCGTCGCCGTGCCACGCGGCGAGGCGGTCGGTTGGGACACGTTGCTGGTCCGCTCGCCGGCGTTGGTGCTGCAGCAAGTCCTGGTGCGTCAGGGCGACGTCTTCGTCGAAGCCGACGGCGTCTGTGATCCGGCGACCGGCGAGGAACTCGCCCAGGTCGGCTACGTGTCGGTGCGGCCGCTGCTCGACCTGTTCCGCGCGCCGGGTTCGTTGCGGACCGCGCTGGCTGCCGCCGGCGGTGACGCGCGACTGCACGTGCTGTCGCCGCACGCGATCCACACCGGGCTGCGCGCGCTGCTCGCGCGCGGCTGGCTCATCGCGGCAGCGAGCGCACCAGGCAGCCGGTGACCACCGCGACGGCGAGGCTGTCGCCACGCGCCAGCAGGCGCCGGATGCCGTCCGGATCCGGCGGCGGCAGCGGGGACGCGAACCACACGAACCGCTCGCCGATGCGGCGCAGTTCCGGCAAGGTCGGCAACACGTTCGGATCGCCGACCACGGCTTCGACGCCCGCCAGGTTGCCCGGATCGCAAGGCAGTCCGCCGTAGCTGGCGGGGGCGACGATGCGCACCCCGCGGGCGCGCGCGCGGTCGACCAGGCGCTGCAGTTCTTGCCGATGGCGCAGCGACGTCGTGCCGAGGCTCAGGTTGACGATGCGCACGCCGGCATCGATCGCGTGTGCCAGCGCCCGCAGCACGTCGGTGAAGTCACAGACCGGTTCGCGATCGAACACGCGCAGCGACAGCAACGACAGATCGTCGCGCTGGGCGGCCCGCAGCAGCGTCGCGGCGACCGCGGTGCCGTGGCCCAGCAGATCGGGGGCGTTGGCGGTCGCGTCCGGCGGGCGGGCACCGAACCACGGGCCCGCCGTGACCTGCACCTTGCCGCGCAGCGTCGGATGGGCCCCGTCGATGCCGCTGTCGACGATGGCGACTTCGATCACCCGTCGATCGTGTAGATGCGGCCGACGATCTCACCATCCAGTTCGACGGTCTTCAGGCGCTTGAGCTGCGCATCGAAGACCTCGAAGTCGCTGCCCGCGGTGCCGATGTAGATCTTGTCGCCGTCGGGCGAGATCGCGACCAGCGAACGCCGCGGCCGGAACTCCTCGCTGACCTCGATCAGCTTGGCCCCGGTGCGCATGTCGTACATCTGCAGGCGCGACTTGTTGTCGCTGTTGCCACCGCCGCCGAAGTTGCCCGTCATCGCCGCGGCGACCAGCGCCTTCGGTGCGATGCGCAGGCCCCAGGAGTTCTGGTTCGGGCCCCATTCCTCGACGCTGACGATCTTCTTGTTGGCGAGATCGAGTTCGACGATGCCCCACTGCGAGCGGCTGCGTTCGACCGGGTCGCTGCTGGTGAACATCATGCGGGCGCGGTTGGGATCGCGCCGGTCGAGCAGGTCGTTGCCGCCCAGCCGGATCGGGCCAGCGCCGAAGAAGCGGGGCGTGCGCAGGTCGATGCGCCCCGTCTCCTTGCAGGTGCGTGCGTCGTAGAAGACCAGGTTGCCTTCGTCGTCCTGACCGAGCCACTGCGTGCCGTCGGCGCTGAGCTGGGCGCCGCGTTCGAGCGGCTCGGGCAGCTTCTTGATCTTGCGCACGATCTTCTGCGTGCTGCTGTCGTACAGCAGCCATTGCGCGGCCTCGAACGAGTAGCGATCGATCTCCTTCTTGATGCGATCGGTGCGCACCAGCCAGTGCACGCCGCCCGCGCACTCCCGCACGTCGCGGATGCGCAGGATGAAGCCCTCTTCGCGGAACGGATGCTCGGCGCTGACGGTGGCGGTCGCGAGGTCGACCACTTCGATCGACTGCTGCTGCTCGGTGACGACCAGCATGCGCTTGCGGTCGTGGGTGAGGTGCGTGCTCCAGAACATGCCGCGCTTCATCTCGACCTTCTTCACCACCGTGTCGGTGGCCGGGTCGAACTGCGCGAGGAAGTTCGGGTACATCGTGAACCAGAAGTACTGCTTGCCCTGCAAGCCCTCGAGCGGCGGCGCCGCGACCGGTTTGAACTCCGGCAGGTCCTGGTTCTCTTCGGCGGCCGGTCCACCTTGGCCGGGACCGCGCCGCCCGCCGCGGTTGCCGCGGCCGGGGCGCTGGCCCCCGGCACCGGGTTCCTGCGGC
>CAMAUH010000417.1 GCA_945861365.1 Candidatus Kuenenia stuttgartensis | reverse complement strand
TCACGGCCACTCGACTGGCAGCTGGGCGCCGCCTACCGGCATTTCACCGAAGGCTCGCTGTTCGGCGTGAACGGCTATCTGCAGGTCGGCGGCAGCCTGCTGCTGCGCACCGGTGACAGCCTGCCGCTCGGCAACGGCGTGGCCTTGAGCGTCGCGGGAATCGTCGGCGAGAACCTGCTCGGCTGGACGATCGGTCTCGGCCTCGCGTTCTGACCTACTTCACGACGAAGTTGACCAGCTTGCCCGGCACGACGATCTCCTTGATCACCGTCTTGCCCTCCAGGTAGCTCGCGACCGCAACGCGCGCCGCGGCCAACACGACGTCGTTCGGCGCACCATTCGGCACCAGCGCGCGGCCGCGCAGCTTGCCGAGCACCTGCACCGCGATCTCGACCTCGTCGTCGACGAGCAGTTTCGGATCGACGGGCGGCCACGGCGCACGCGTCAGCAGGCCCTGCCCGCCGAGCCGTTCCCACAGCTCCTCGGCGATGTGCGGCGCGAACGGCTGCAGCAGCTGCGCGAACCGCAGCAGCTGGCTGCGAGAGAGCCGCTCCATGCCCTTCGTCGCCTCGTTGACGAAGATCATCATCGCCGAGATCGCGGTGTTGAACGCCATGCGCTCGATGTCGCCGTCGACCTTGTGGATCGTGCGGTGCAGCGCCTTCTCGAGCTCCGGATCGTCGGGCCGATCGCTGCGCAGGTGCGCGTGCAGCGTGCCGTGCTCGGGGAACTCCGGCACAGCGAGCCGCCACGAACGCTGCAGGAAGCGGTGCACGCCGGGCACGTCCTTCGGGTTCCACGGCTTGCTGTCGGCAAGCGGCCCCATGTACATCTCGTACAGCCGCAGCGTGTCGGCGCCGTACTCGGCGACCACGTCGTCGGGGTTGACGACGTTGCCGTAGCGCTTGCTCATCTTGGTGACGATCTGCTTCAGCTTCTCGCCGGTCGTCGCGTGCACGACGTCGTCACCGACCTCCTTGGTGTCCGCCTTCGGCACGGTCGCACCGCGCGCGTCCTGGTAGGCGAACGCCTGGATCATTCCCTGGTTGTAGAGCTTGTGGAACGGCTCTTTGACCGTCACGGAGCCGGCGTCGTGCAGCACCTTGGTCCAGAAGCGCGAGTACAGCAGGTGGCCGACCGCGTGCTCGGTGCCGCCGACGTACAGGTCGACCGGCAGCCAGTAGTCGCTCGCCGCCTTGCTGCAGAACGCGTTCGCGTTGTGCGGATCGCAGAAGCGCAGGAAGTACCAGCTCGAGCCGGCAGCGCCGGGCATCGTGTTGATCTCGCGCTGCGCCGGCCGGCCCTTGCTGTCCTTGGTCGCGACCCAGTCCTTGGCGCGGATCAGCGGCGACTCGGGCACGCCGCCGGGCTTGAAGTCCTCCATGTACGGCAGCTCGACCGGCAGCTGCGCGTCGGCGACGAGCTCGACACCGTCCTGCGTGTGCAGCACCGGGAACGGCTCGCCCCAGTAGCGCTGCCGCGAGAACAGCCAGTCGCGCAGCTTGTAGGTGACCTTCGCTTCGCCGCGGCGGTGCGCGACCAGCCAGTCGAGCACCGCGCGCTTGCCCTGCGCCAGCGACTTGCCGGCCAGCGCGATCGCGCCGTCGGCGGTGCGGCAGTGCGCGGCGTACGGCGCCTCGTCGGGGCAGCACACTTCGCCGCGCGCGATGCGGCCGTCGCGTTCGGCATCGCCGGTCTGCGGCGCGAAGATGCCGGGGATCGGCAGCCCGAACTTGGTCGCGAACTCGAAGTCGCGTTCGTCGCCGGCCGGCACGGCCATGATCGCGCCGGTGCCGTACGTGACGATCACGTAGTCGGCGATCCAGATCGGGATGCGGCCCTTCGGGTCGTCAGCAGCGAACAGCGGGTTGTGCGCATGGGCGCCGGTCCACACGCCGGACTTCTCCTTCGCCAGCTCGGTGCGCTCGAGCTCGCTCTTGCTCGCCGCGGTCTTCTGGTAGTCGACGACGGCGCCGCGCTGCGCGGGTGCGGTGATCGACGCCACCAGCGGGTGCTCCGGCGACAGCACCAGGAACGACGCGCCGAACAGCGTGTCGGCGCGCGTCGTGAACACGCGCACCTTGGTGCCAGCATGGCCAAGCACGTCGAAGTCGATCTCGGCGCCTTCGCTCTTGCCGATCCACTCGCGCTGCATCGTCTTCAGCGACTCGCTCCAGTCGAGGCCGTCGAGGTCCCCCAGCAGCCGCTCGGCGTACTCGGTGATCTTCAGCACCCACTGGCGCAGCGGCCGCCGTTCGCACGGATGGTCGCCGCGTTCGCTCTTGCCATTGATGACCTCGTCGTTGGCCAGCACGGTGCCGAGCGCCTCGCACCACCACACCGGCGCGTTGCTCTCGTAGGCGAGGCCGCGCGCGTGCAGCTGCTTCCAGATCCACTGCGTCCAGCGGAAGTACTTCGGGTCGGCGGTGCTGAGCTCACGATCCCAGTCGTACGAGAAGCCGAGGCGCTGCAACTGCGAACGGAACGTCGCGACGTTCGCCGCGGTGGTCTTCGCCGGATGCGTGTTGGTCTGGATAGCGTACTGCTCGGCCGGCAGGCCGAACGCGTCCCAGCCCATCGGGTGCAGCACGTTGCAGCCCTTGGCCCGCTTCCAGCGCGACACGATGTCGGTCGCCGTGTAGCCCTCGGGGTGGCCGACGTGCAGGCCGGCCGCCGACGGATACGGGAACATGTCGAGCGCGTAGTACTTCGGCTGCGCGGGATCGAATCCGGGGTCACCGGGGTTCTTCGCCTTGAACACCTTGTGCTGCAGCCAGAACTGCTGCCACTTCGGTTCGATCGCGGCGGGGTCGTACGTCTGCTTCTGCTCGGTCATGTTGGGGGCGAGCAGTATGCCGATGGCGCGCGGCGTGCGGAACGTTCCAGCTGCACCGGAAGGCCGCGATTGGCGGCAGGCACCAACCGAACGGCCCGAATGGCTCCCGGCGCCATCCTTGCAAATCTTCAGTGCGACTGAGGATTTGCAAGGACGCCAGTCGCGGCGGGCCGCTGCCACTCGCGCGCCAGCAGGCCGTAGACGAACTCGTCGCGCCAGGCGCCATCGAGGTGCGTGTACTCACGCAACCGCGCCTCACGCTGCATGCCCAGCTTCACCATCAACCGCCACGATGGCTCGTTGTCGGCGACGCACAAGGCGACCAGCTTGTGCACGCCGACCTGCGTGAACAGGTGGTCGCACAGCAGCACGCACGCTTCGAAGCCGAAGCCGCGGCGATGCACGTCCTGGCTCAGGCGATAGCCGAACTCCATCGTCGCGTGCGCGGCCACGGTCACGCGGCAGACCACGATGCCGGCTGGGATCCCGGTCGCATGCGGCACCACCGTGCACGCGAGCCACTCGCCGTCGGCGCCGCGCCATGGTGCAGCCATGGTCTCGGCGCGCGCCTGCACTTCGGCGGCGGGCTGCGGATCGCGGATCCAGCGCATGATCGCTCGGTCGTTCTCCTGCGCGACCACCATCGGGATGTCGGCCGCAGTGAAGCGGCGCACCAGCACCTTGGCGCCACGCAACGCGAGCGTCGGTGCTTCGGTGGCGAGTGCAGTCAGGTTCATGGGCCGCGTTTGTAGCGCCGAGGCCACTCCGCCTACTCTGCTGCGCATGCGCTTCCCGAACGACACGGCCTTCCACCTGCGCATGGCGGCGCTGGTCATCGGCTCGATGTTCCTCGAGCACCTGGCGACCACCCGCCTGCCGCACTGGTCGTCGCCGCAGATCGGCATCGTCACCTTCGTGCTCGGCCTCGCGTGGGTGGCGCTCGCCGCGTTCCACCACGCGAAGGCGACGCAGGACCGCGTCAAGGTGCTCGAGGCCAAGCTCGAACGCCTGCACGCATTGACCGAAGCGCTCGCCGACGACCAGCGCACGCGCCGTTCCCTGCCCAAGCTGTGAACACGCCCATGGACCTGCTCGCCTCGCTCCGCACCGAGTTCCACCGCCATCGCCGCAACGCCGAGCTCGCGCTCGAACAGGTCGCCGACCACGACCTCGCGCGCCGCCTCGACGCCGACGGCAACTCGGTCGGCATCCTGTTCCGCCACCTGAGCGGCAACCTGCGCTCGCGCTTCACCGACTTCCTG
>CAMAUH010000416.1 GCA_945861365.1 Candidatus Kuenenia stuttgartensis | reverse complement strand
CTCGATGCTCGAGTCGATGTACGGGCGCATGGTCGGCAAGCGGCCGGCGTCGCGCATCGACATCGCCAAGCAGGAGGTCGTCAATGCGGTGAAGGGCCTCGAGGAAGGCACGCTGTTCAACATCTACTCCTTCTCCAGCAGCGTCGAGGCGTGGAAGCGCGACGGCAGCGCGGTCTGCAACGACGCGACCCGCAAGGAGGCGCTCGAGTGGATCGACCGGCTCGGCGCCAGCGGCGCCACCAACCTGTACGACTCGGTCAAGCTGGCGTTCGCCGACAAGGACGTCGACACGATCTTCATCATGTCGGACGGCGAACCGACCAACGGCGAGGTCATCGATCCGCACCGCATCCGCGAGGACGTGGCGTTCTGGAACAAGCACCGCAAGGTGAAGATCCACTCGATCGCGATCGGCGGCAATCTCGAGGTGCTCGAGTGGTTGGCGAAGGACGCCGGCGGCAACTACGTGCAGATGCGCTGAGGCAGGCAGCTGTTCCCCAGCGGCACCGCGCACATGGTCTGGCAGAACGTCGCCGCGAGTTCGTTCGCGACGATGGTGGGTTGGTCGACCGGCTGCAACCACTGCGACCCAGGGTCGCGCGACCTGTCGACGGCCCTGGACGGTTCGATCGCGCTGTGCAGCTCGCCGTTCGATGGCATGCGCCTCGGCGCGAATGCCAACCCGGTGCTCGGCACCACCGTGCAGTGGGAACTGACCGGCGTGCCGGTCGGCGCTGGCAGGGGGGGGGGCCTGATGCGCTCGTTGACGCAGGCGGTGCCACCGGTCGATCTGACCGCCGCCGGCATGCCGGGCTGCTTCGCCCACGTGGCCAACCCGGTGGCGACGCTGCTGCCGGCCCCGGCGTCCAGCACGCAGGTGGCGGAGTCGATCCCGAACAACCCGGCGTTGATCGGGGTCGCCCTGGTCGGCCAGGCGGTGGCGTTCGAGCCGACGCGGTCGCCGCTGGGGCTGGTCGCGACGAACGCGATGGTTCTGACCCTCGGCATGTGAGGGCCGCCTGGGGCAGGCAAGGATCCTGGCCGTCAGCGCTGCCGAAGCCGCGGTGAGTCCGTAGACTCCCCGCCCGCTTCGGCACCCGATCGCCACGATGAGCTCCAAGCATCTCACTCCGCTTCTCTGCCTGCTCTCCCTGTTGTTCGCGCTGCGGCCCGCGGTGGCGCAGGACGCCATCGCCAAGGAGGAGCAGGACCTGGTCCGCGCGTGCGTCAGTGAGTTGACGTCGTTCGCCAGCGCCGCCAAGGGCCAGAAGGTCGGCCCGCGCGCCAAGCAGGCCTACGACCTGGTCATCAAGTACGACCCGGAGAACGCCGCGGCGCGCTCGGAGCTCGGCTACAAGAAGGACAAGGGCACCTGGATCGAGCTGCCGCCCGAGAAGCGCAAGAAGTGGGTCGACAAGGCCAGCTACGAAGGCCGCTTCAAGGTCATGGACGCGTGGGCCAAGACCTCGATCAAGCTCGGCGAGCTGCACCGCAAGCTCGGCCTGAAGATGAAGGCCGCCGCGAACAACGAGCGCGCCACGTACCACCTCGACAAGGCGGTCTACTACAACGCGATGGACAAGGAGGCCAACATCGCGTTGGGCCTCAAGGAAGGGCCCGGCTTCTACGGCACCGACGCGCAGATCGCGTTGGCCGTGAAGATGAAGGAGATCGAGAAGCGCGCGATCGAGCTCGCCCGCCAGGACTACGAGGTCACCGAGCTGCCGGAGAAGGATCTGCCGGTCGAGTTCCGCAACCTGGTCGACAGCGCGCCGGAGTGGATGAAGAAGCCGAGCTTCGAGATCCACGGCGCCAAGTCCAAGCACTTCACGATCTGGTGCCGCGGCACGCAGGAGATGGCCAGCAACGCGGTCAAGTGGTCGGAGCGGGCGCTGGACTTCGGCGTCTACCTGCTCGGCGCCGAACAGGCCAAGCGCCTGCGCTTCGTCGAGCGCGCGACCAGCGTGTTCGCGTGGCGCGGGTTCCTCTACACCAACCGCGAGCGCGAGGAGCTGCTGAAGGCCAACGACGCCGTGCGCGGCGGCAAGTCGGTGCAGGACGCGCTGCGCTTCATCAACAACACCTGGCAGTCCGCCGCCGGTCTCGCCGAGATCTCGGTCGCCAGCTCGCCGCGTGAGATCCAGGACTTCGTGGTCGCCAACGTGATGTTCCACGGGCTGCTGCGCGAACGGAACGACGGCGTCGGCCAGGGCATCGTGCACGCGGTGACCTGGTACATGAAGGCCACGTCGATCGCCCGCTGGGGTGCACTGCCGGAAGGCACGCAGGGCGACGACGCGCTGTCGCTGCCGGAAGGCACCAACTGGTGGATGCGCACCGTGCGCGACCAGGCCGTGTCGAACCAGGACTGGCCGATGGCGCAGGTGCCGCGCGAGCGTCTGTCGCGCTTCCGCAACGACTGCCGCCTGAAGTCGTGGAGCATGATGACGTGGCTGTTCGCGGCCTACCCGGACAAGTGGCTCGAGTTCTTCCTGGCCCTGCCGAACGACGACAAGCCGGTGCCGACGCTGGAGCTGGTCGAAGAGGCCGTCACCAAGGTGTTCGGCAAGTCGAGTGCGGCGATCGACGAGGAGTGGCGCGAGTGGGCGCGCGGTGATTCCGGCGTCGCGTTCGCGACCGGCTACGGCCCGCCGCTGCTGCCCGAGCGCCCGAGCAAGGAAGAGCTGGGCGCGCTCGATCGCATCAACCAGGTGCGCCACCAGTTGATCGGCTTCGTGTTCCCGGCCAACGGCAACATGACCGAGGGCAACTTCGTGGCACTGCCGGAGTGCGAGATGGACGCCGAGACGTCGATCGGTTGCGACCTGCACACCGCCTACGTCAACAACCACCGCGAGCTGGCGGACAAGGAAGGACCGGACATCCACGAAGAGGACCCGGCGCACCCGGACTTCTCGCGGCGCGGCCAGCAGGCCGGCAACGGCAACATCATCGTGGTGCGCGGCCAGCGCGGCGTCGAGTTCGTGCGCGACTCGGTCGATGGTTGGCTCGGCACGCCGTACCACCGCTTCCCGATGCTGCAGCACAACATCAAGCGGCTCGGCTTCTCCTACCTGTCGTCGTCCGACTTCTCGGTCGGCGTGTTGGACATGGGCTCGCTCGAGGAGCCGTACGACCCCGCGACCAGCCCGAACTTCGTGGTGTGGCCGCCGCACAACCTGGTCGGCGTGCCGACCGCGTTCCCGTCGTTCGAGAACCCGAACCCGCTCGAAGACCAGCCCGAGGACCAGCGCGACGTCCGCAAGTGCGGCTACACGGTCAGCCTGCAGCTCAGCGACGAGATGACCAAGCGGCTCGGCGAGGCGTCGATCGCGCTGTGGGAGGCCAACAAGAGCGGCAAGCAGCCGGCCAAGAACTTCTGCGGCAAGGGCTCGGCCGAGCACACCGCCTGGTTGGCCCGCGGCAAGAAGGAAGTGCCCAGCTGGATCCACACGCCGAACGTGCCGCTGAACAAGAAGCGGGACATGCGCGACGTGCTGTTCCTGCTGCCGAAGGAGCACCTCGAGGCGGGCAAGCACTACCAGGTCCGCTGCGTGCTGCAGCTCGGTGGCGCCGATGCGCTGCACTTCTTCTGGGAGTTCACGACCAGCGGGTCGACGCACGACCTGAAGCTGAAGTAGCAGTCGCTTGCATCGGTCCTGGCCGTCTCCAGAATCATCGCCCTTCCAACCCCTGCATGGCCGGTGCCCCGCACCGGCCGCCCCCGAACGAAGCCATGAGCAAGCGCGTCGAAGAGATCCTCAGCTGGTACGAATCCGACAACCCCGGCGTCCTGAAGAACCTGCGCTGGATGATGGACACGGGCGCGCTCGCCGGCACCGGCAAGTTCGTCATCCTGCCGGTCGACCAGGGCTTCGAGCACGGTCCGGCCCGCTCGTTCGCGAAGAACCCGGCCGGCTATGACCCGCAGTACCACTTCGAGCTGGCGATCGAGTCAGGCTGCAACGCCTACGCGGCGCCGCTCGGCTTCCTCGAAGCCGGCGCGCGCAAGTACGCGGGCCGCATCCCGCTGATCCTGAAGCTGAACAACAGCGACTCGCTGTACAGCAACGCCGACCCGAAGCCGGCGGTGACCGGTTCGGTGAAGGAC
>CAMAUH010000415.1 GCA_945861365.1 Candidatus Kuenenia stuttgartensis | reverse complement strand
TCGGCAAGTCGACCGTAGCCGTCAACCTGGCGTGCGCGCTGCAGCGCAGCGGCGCCAAGGTCGGCGTGCTCGATGCCGACGTCTACGGCCCGAACGTCCCGCTGATGCTGGGAGTCAGCGGCCAGCCGATGGTCGTCGACAAGAAGCTCGTGCCGTTCGAACGCTACGGCTTGCAGGTGATGTCGATGGCCCTGCTGGTCGCCGACGACCAGCCGGTGATCTGGCGCGGCCCGATGCTGCACTCGGCGGTGCGGCAGTTCCTGTTCGACGTCGCCTGGCAGGACCTCGACTACCTGATCGTCGACCTGCCACCAGGCACCGGCGACGCCCAGTTGTCGCTGAGCCAGCAAGCACACCTGATGGGCGCGGTGATCGTCACCACCCCGCAGGACGTGTCGGTGCTCGACGTCAAGAAGGCGATCCGCATGTTCCAGACGGTGAACGTGCCGATCCTCGGCATCGTCGAGAACATGGCCTGGTTCACCCCACCGGGCAGCACCGAGCGCTACTTCCTGTTCGGGCAAGGCGGCGGCCAGAAGATCGAACGCGAGTTCGGCGTACCACTGCTCGGCCAGGTGCCGATCGAAATCGCCGTTCGCGAAGGCGGCGACAGCGGTCGCCCCATCACCATCGCCGCCCCGGACTCGCTGAGTGCGAAGGCCCTGTTCGACATCGCCGGCAAGGTCGCCCAGCGCGTCAGCATCCTCAACGCGGAATGAACCAGGACCGAATCATGAACAACCCGACCAACACGCAGAAGAAGAGCCGCTTCACGCCCCAGAGCACGATGCTCGATTGCCTGACCGCGGACCCGTCGCTCGGCATGGTGCTGATGCGCGATTTCCACCTCGGCGGCTGCCGCAACTGCGGCTTCAACCCGCACGACTCGATCGAGACCGTGGCGATGCAGAACGGCATCCCGACCGATCGCCTGCTCGCCGCGATGAACCGCGACTGAACGGCTGCGGCTACGAGCTCGACGCCAGGTCGCGCAGACGCACGCGCGGTCGGCCGACTGGCGGTTCCGTCAGCCCCCACGCCTCCAACGTCGGATTGCCCGGACCATCCGGGCGGAGCAGAGCGGCCGGCAGATGCACGTGGGCGTGGATCGGCACGCTGCCTTGGTCCGTAGGCCGGCGCAGCCACTGCATCGAGCCCGGCTTGCGCCGGCTCGAGCGCGGATGGAAGGAGAAGTGCAGGAACCACAGCCCTGGCAGCCACAGCGTGTGCGGCGACGACTGCACATGGAGGTTCCCGGTCTCCGTGAACCCGTGCTGCCCCCATCCCAACCCATTGCCACGCAGGTTGGCCAACGACGTCACGCGGGTCAGGTAGTTGTAGGCGCCATGGTCGCCGTCGGGCTGGGTGTAGTCCCACGGGCGGCAGGTGTGCGGACCGTCGAACCCAGGGCAGATCGGCCGCAGGCCGAGGTTCTTCACCAGCGCACCATCCGTCGGCCGCGGATCGCCCGGCACACCATGGTTGCGGGGCGGATCGGCCATCGCGGGAAAGTGCTCGTGCACTTCCAGCAGCCGCCGACAGAACGACAGCACGTCGTCGGCGTAGACCTCGTCGCCGTCCAGCGTCAGCACGTGGGTGGCGCCGCGGCGCCGCGCCTCCTCCAGCATCGCCTCGCGGTTGTCCTGTTCGCTGTCGCCGCCGAAGCCCTCGAACAGCGTCAGCTTGTCGCCGAGGTGCCGCATGCCGCGCACGATCTCGACGGTGCGATCCTGCGAGTGGTTGTCGAACACCAGGATCTCGTCGACGTGTGGAGCGACGGAGGTGAGGGCGTACCAGATCCAGTACTCCTCGTCCTTGATCATCGACAACGAAACCAGCTTCATTCGTTTCGCGCCCGCACGACGGAGTCAAGATCGACGATCGTCGGCAACCACTTGAGCCCAACCCTTGCGCTCGGCGCGCGGATGGCCAAAATCCCCCGCCTTCCAGCTCCGGCCGGAACCCAAACTGAAATGGTCACCGAACTCAACGAAGCCAACTTCCAACGCACCCTGCAAGCCTCCAAGGTTCCGGTGCTCGTCGACTTCTCCGCCAGCTGGTGCCAGCCCTGCAAGGCGCTCGCACCGACGATCGACAAGGTCGCCGGCGAGTACAAGGGCAAGATGGACGTCTACAAGGTCGACATCGACAACGCCCAGGAAGTGGCCGCGACCTTCGGGATCATGAGCGTGCCGACCTGCATCTTCTTCCGCGACGGCAAGGAAGTGGACCGTTTCACCGGCAACCTCGACCTGCGTTCGGTCAAGGGCCACGTCGACCGCGTGCTCGGCTGAAAGCCGACCACAGCAGCGCGAGTCCCAACGGCACGGTCGCCAACGCCAACCAGGAACGGCGTCGCGGCGGCACGATCGCGACCGGAGCCACATTGCGAACGCCGTCGATCACGGCGGCGAACACGTGGTATCCCGGCTGCTGTGGCGTGAACACCAACGTCCCGTCCGCTCCCGTCGCGCCGACCGGCTGCGGGACGCCGCCCTCGAGCTCGACCTGGATCGGTAGCCCAGCCAGCGGACCGGCTGTGCCCTGGGCACGGATCGTCACGGCTTGCCCTACTGCGCCAGGGAACGGCTGGATGCTCAGCTGCTGCAGCGCCAGCGCGCAGGACAAGATCGCATTCAGGGTCACCCGCTAGAGTCTGCCGCCTTGGCTCCGGAAATCGAGTTCCTCGGTCGCGCCGCCTACGCCGGCGTCCTGGCGCACATGCGCGAACTGCACGCCGCGGTGCATCGCGGCGAAACCGCGGGCCGCATCCTGCTGGTCGAACACGATCCCGTGTTCACCGCCGGGCGCGCGACGCCGCCGACAGAACTCGGCCCCGACATCGTGCCGATCGAGCGCGGCGGCAAGATCACGTTCCACGGCCCTGGCCAACTCGTCGTCTACCCGATCGTGCGTCTACCCAAGCGCGACGTGCGCGATTGGCTGCGCCGTCTCGAAGCATTCGGCGTGCGCGTCGCGGCCGCGTTCGGCCTCACCGCCGAACCGTCCGTGGACGGCACCGGCGTGTTCGTCGCCGGCCGCAAGTTCGCGTCGATCGGCGTGCACGTGAAGCACTGGATCAACCTGCACGGCATCGGCATCAACGTCGCGATGGACCTGCAGCCGTGGCACGCGGTGCGCCCGTGCGGACTCTCGCCCGACATCATGACCGACCTGTCGCGCGCCGCCGGCCGTGCGATCACGCTGCAGGACGCCGTGGCGGCAGCCCGCACCGCAGTTCCCGTGTTGGTCGATCCGGACCTTGCGCTATGAAGGCCGGCCCGTGACCGGCACCGTCGAACTCGACCCGGACGGTCAGCATCTGCTGATCCGCTTCCCGTACCGCGAGGACCTCGTCGCGGCGGTGAAGGACCTGCAAGGGCGACGCTGGGACCCCAAGCACAAGCTGTGGCGCGTGCCGGCGAGCCAGGCCGAGCAGGTGTTCGCGCAGCTCTCACGGCATCTGTTCGAGTTCGCGCCCGAGATCATGTCGCTGCTGGCCGGCACGCTCGGCACCACGGCGCCAGTGCCAAAGCCGCGCGGGCCAGTGCCAGCCCCTTCCGCCGGACCAGGCGCCGGCCTCGTGGCGAACGAAGCGCCGCCGGCGCTGTCGATCTCGGCGTTGAACGCGCGCGTGCGCGACGCGCTGCGGCAGGCGTTCGCCGGCGCGTTCTGGGTGGTCGGCGAGATCGTCGACTTCGACAAGAGTGCCGGCCGGCAGCACCGCTTCTTCCAGCTGATCGAGAAGGCCAGCAACGAGCCGCGCCCGATCGCCGCGGTCGAAGTCGCGCTGTTCGCCAACACCGCCGAACGGCTGTTGCCGATGCTGGCCAGCGGCGACACGCCGCTCGTCTTGCGCGACGGCCTCGAGATCCGCGCGCTGGTGAAGGTCGACCTGTATCCACAGTCCGGCCGCTTCCAGATCGTCGTGCAGGACATCGATCCGAGCTTCACGCTCGGCAAGCTGGCGCTGTCGCGCGAACGCATCCTGCGCGAACTGGCGCAGCTCGGCCTGGCCCAGCGCAACCGCCTGCTCGGCTTCCCGGTGCCGACGCTGCGCATCGGCGTGCTGACGAGCCCGGACGCCGATGGCTGGAACGACTTCCTGCGGCACC
>CAMAUH010000414.1 GCA_945861365.1 Candidatus Kuenenia stuttgartensis | reverse complement strand
CGGCCACGTAGCTCCAATCCCACGGCTCGAGCTGGGTGCCCGGCGCGTTCGCATCGAGCCACGCCTGCAGCTCCGCCGCTTCGACCTTCGTCTTGGTGACGATCTGCGGCGCCATGCCGGCGAGCATGGTGGTGACGGCCTCGCTGTTGCCCGCCATCTGGTCCTGCAGCACGTGGTCGGCGTGGGTGGCGAAGCCGAGCAGCCGCGCGCGCTCGGCGCGCAGGCCGGCGATCGTGCGCACCAGCTGCCGCGTGTCATTGGCATTGCCGCGCGCGCAGCGGGCCATCGACGCCTCGAACACGCGCTGGCGCACAGCGCGGTCGCGCAGCGACGCGATCACGCCCTGCGAGGTCGGCAGCTGCAGCGTCAGCAGGAACTTGCCCGGCTGGCCCGCCGCGGTCGCGGCATCCGCCGCCGCCGAGATCGCACTCGGGTCGAGGCCGGCGAGCTGTTCCGCGTGGTCGACGACGACCGCCGAGTCCTTGGTGTCGGCGAGCAGCTGCTCCTGGAACTTCGTCGTCAGCGTCGACAGCTGTTCATTGAGGGCGCGCAGGCGCGTCTGCGCGTCGGCCGGCAGGCGCGCGCCGTTCCGCACGAACGCGGCGTGGTAGCGCTCGACCAGCCGCTGCTGCTCCTTGCCGGTCAGGCCGCTGCGCGTGGTGAACACCGCTTCGACGCGCGCGAACAGCTGCGCATCGAGCCAGATCGCGTCCTGGTGGGCGGCGAGCTTGGGTGCCACCTCGGCCTGCACGGCCTGGATCGCCTTGTTGGTCGTCGACTCGGTCAGGTTGAAGAACACCTTGGCGACGCGCGTCAGCAGCTCGCCGCTGCGCTCGAGCGCTTCGAGGGTGTTGGCGAACGTCGGTGCCGCCGCGTTCGTCGCGATCGCGCGCACTTCGTCGCGGTGGCGGTGCATGCCTTCGAGCAGTGCCGGCAGGAACTGGTCGTCGCGCAGCTTGTCGAATGCCGGTGTCTGGTACGGCAGCGGGCTCGGGGCGGCGAAGACGTTGTCGGCGGGCAGGGTCGGCGTGGCGGTGGGCATCGGGGCTTCGTGTGTGTCGGACGGCGACTGCGCAGCCTGTATCGGCGGGCTGCGCCACCGGCGCGAGGCCCGTACATGCAGCGCGCCCCTTGCGGGGCGCGTGCGGTAGGAGTCGGCAGACGAGGGCTCAGCCCTTCATCGCCTTCTTCGCGGCCTTCTCGGCGCGCTTCTCCTTCAACGTCTTCTCCGGCTTCTTCTTCTCGTCCTTCTTCGCTTGTTGGCCCTTGGCCATGGTCGCCTCTGAGTGGGTTTGGGTGCGTGGGGTGAGGAGCGCGACGACGTGTCGCAGCCGTGACCGCACGTGATGGAACAGATTGCGCGGCAGCGTGCGTCGCGTCCAGCAGCTTTCGTGCGCAGTGCGCGGGTCACTTCGTCGCGCGCGCATCGAAGTGGCTTCGCATCTCACGATGGATGCGTACCAGCAAGCCATCGGGCCACAGCTCGGGATGCGGCTGGAACAGGTCGCCGTGGTCGCGGCCTTCGGCGAACACGATCTGCGCGTCGCTGCCGAGTTGCTGCAGGTCCTTCGCCAGTAGCCGGCACGCGCCTTCGAGCCGGAACGTGTCCTGCGTGCCGATGAACACGCGCAGCTTGCCCCGCAGCTGTGGCCCGAGCGTGGTCCAGCGCGTGCGCAGCAGGTGGCCGATGTCGTAGCGGCGCCACGTCTCGGCGACCGCGCGATCGATCGCGCCGGTCGCGGGGTCGAACAGCGGCATCGGCCGGCCGTCGTCGCCGCGCGGCGAGAAGACCGCGTTGAAGCTCATGAACTGGCCGCCGTGGTCGCTCTTCTGCAGTTCCTTCTCGACGAACTGCTGGATCGTCAGCGTCCATTCCCCTTTGCGGCGCACGAGCGGGATCGGCTTGCCGTCCGGGTCGGTGAACGCGTTGGCGAAGCGGTAGATGTCGATGCCGGTGAAGTCGCGGAAGTCGACCGAGTCGGGGGCGGTCGACCAGGTGCCGCCGAAGAACGTCGGGTAGGTGATCTGCAGCCACAGGCTCGACCAGCCGCCGCTGCTGTGGCCGGTCAGGAAGCGCGCGTCGGGCGTGCCGCCGACCTGGAAGTGCGCTTCGAGGGCGGGCACGAACTCGCTGGTCAGCGCCTGGCCCCACGGCCCGTTGTTGACCGAGTCGGCGAACTCGTGGTGGCCGAGCGGGCAGCTGGCGTCGAGGAACACGTAGGCCATGCGCGGTTGCGTGCCCTTCGCCATGCCGTCGGCGAGGTCCTTCGCGCGGCGGATGCCGGAGCGATGCGAGCCGCCGAAGCCGTGGATCGACCAGCAGACCGGCAGCGCCTCATCGGCGCGCCGGTCGGGCGGCAGCACGACGCTGGCGCGCACCGTCATGTCGCGGCCCTGGAACGCCGACAGCAGCTCGCTGCGGCGCTCGAACAGCTTGCACGTGTCGGTCTCGGGGAACGGTTCCTGCGCGCGCAGCAGCGGGGCCAGCGCGGCGAACAGCGAGAGGAGCTTCGTCAGGGCGTGTCGCATCGCCGCGATGATGCCGCCTCGCGATCAGAAGAAGCAGGCGCCGCTGGGACGTTTGGGCCAGGCCGTCCGCGTTGGCGACGGCCCGTTCAGGCCAGCAGTTCGCGTTCGTAGGCATGCAGCGCCGGCGCCCCGCCGGTGTGCACGAACAGCACGTTCTCGTCGCTGCGGAACCGCCCCTCGCGGCTCATGCCGATCAGCCCGGCCATCACCTTGCCGGTGTAGACCGGGTCGAGCAGGATCGCTTCGGTGCGCGCCAGCAACTGCACCGCTTCGACCATGCGCGCATTGGGCACCGAGTACTTCGGCTGCCAATAGCCGCCGATGCAGGTCACCGCGTCGAGCGGCACCGCGATGCCGAGGCCGAGCAGATCGCAGACCGCCTGCGCTTCCTTGTGCACCAGCGGCGCCTGGTCCTGCGGATCGCGGCTGACGCCGACGCCGAGGATCGGCACGTCGAAGCGATTGCCGAGGAACCCCGCCAGCAGGCCGCCGTGCGTGCCGGAGCTGCCCGAGCCGACGACGACGTGGTCGAGGCGCACGCCCTGGTCGAAGCACTGCTGCTGCAGTTCCTGCGCGCACGCGACGTAGCCGAGGCCGCCGAGCGCATTGCTGCCGCCGCCCGGGATCACGTAGCCCTTGCGCCCCGCGCGTGCGACTTCGTCGGCGACCTGCTGCATCGCCGCCGCCATGTTGGTGCCCGCCGGCACGACGGTGATCGCTTCGACGCCGAACAGGCGGAACAGGAAGTGGTTGCCGCTCGCATCGTCGCGATAGCTGCCAGGGATGCGTTCTTCGATGACGAAGCGGCACCGCAGCCCTTCCTTCACTGCGGCCGACAGCGTGATGCGGCAGTGGTTCGACTGCGGCGCGCCACACGTGATCAGCGTGTCGCAGCCCTGCGCGAGCGCGTCGGCGACCAGGAACTCGAGCTTGCGCGTCTTGTTGCCGCCGGGTGACAGGCCGAGCAGGTCGTCGCGTTTGATCCACACACGCGGCCCGTTCAGCACTTGTGAGAAGTTCGGCAGGAATTCGAGCGGAGTGGGGCCGTGGCTGTAACGGCGACGCGGGAAGCGGGCGAGGTCCATGCGGCGAGGACTGTAGCGCTCGATTGCGTTCGCCCCGCTTGCGCGCGTAGTCTGGGGCGAATGGAGAAGACGAAGGTGCCCGATCCGGGCGGCAGCGAGCTCGAGGCCTGGTTGGCTGCGTGCAGGCACGCTTCGCGCTCCGAGCTGGATGCGTTGCGTGCGATCGTGCGGGCGGCAGCGCCGGAGCTGCTCGAGTCGTTGAAGTGGAATGCGCCGAGCTACCAGATCCCCGGCGGCGACCATTGCCTGACGTTCAACCTCGGCCCCACTGCGCTGCGGCTGATCTTCCACCGCGGCGCCAAGAAGAAGGATCGCCCCGGCGGCAAGCGTCTGGTCGCCGCAGAGCATGCGTGGTTGGAGTGGCCGACCAACGACCGCGCGGTCGCGACGTTCTCCACCATGGCCGAAGTGATGGCCGCGAAGGCGTCGCTGACGAGGCTGGTCAAGGCCTGGGTCGCGGCGGTGGCCGGCGCGTAGCGCGGCGCGGGCGGCGCCGGTGCGCAATCAACGGCT
>CAMAUH010000413.1 GCA_945861365.1 Candidatus Kuenenia stuttgartensis | reverse complement strand
GGTGCACGCTGCCGGCATCGGGCGTCACCATGCCGACCACCATGCGGAACGTCGTCGTCTTGCCGGCGCCGTTCGGGCCGAGCAGGCCGACGATCTCGCCCTGGCGCACGACGATGCTGACCTGGTTGACGACGCGGCGGCCGCGGTACGCCTTGACCAGGTCCCGGGTGTGCAGGATCTCCGGCGCCGGTGCCTCTGCGGCAGTGGCGCCGAACGCGGGCGCCGGCTCGCTCATCGCACGAACCCGAACCGGTCGGGCCAGTTGTTGAACATCAGCCAGGACAGCGGCCGGCACGGGTAGAAGACCAGCACCGCGCGGCCGCGGATGTCCTGGCGCGGCACGAACGAGATGCCTGGCGCGTTGGTCGTCTCGGGAGCGACCCATTCGCCGCGCCCGTTGCCAGCACCGTCCTGCGCGAACGCGACGCGCTTGCCCCAGTCCGCCGCCGCGGTGCCCTTCAGCCGCAGGATCTCGCCGTACTCGTCGATCATGACGATCGCGTTCTCGCTGGCGATCGGGATCGGCGTCTCGTCGCGGTCGGGCGGGTTCTGCAGCGGCATCGCGCGCTTGTTGCCGCGCACGACGCGCGCACCGGGCGTCTCCGGCGGCACCACCCGGTCCTCGGCGTCGACGCCGACGGTGATCGCCGTCCAACCGCGCGAGTCGATCGACTGCAGCGTGTTGTCGCCGAGCATGTAGTAGTGCCCCTCGGGCACTTCGATGACGTCGGGCGCGCCGCTCTGCGTGTAGTGCTGGTCGCGGTCGATGCGCAGGTCGGCGATCGTCAGCTTGCCCTTGCCGCGGCCGACGATCTGCGGCGTCACGCTGCGGCCGGACTGCAGGTTCAGCTTGCCGGTGGCGTGGTCGAACGGCAGCACGCAGCCGTCGCGCGCGGCCCAGTTCGAAGAATCGAAGCGCAGCAGTTCCTGGCCCGCCCGCCACGCGATCAGCTGGTCGTCGACGTGTGCGAACGCGAGTTCGGTCGCGCTGCCGGCCGGGATCTCGCACGCGAACTCCGCCGACTCACCGGCGACCGCGTCCTTCTCGCGCACCACCAGCTTGCCCTTGCCGCCCTTCACGACCAGCGCATAGGTCAGCTTGGGGAAGTCGGGCCGCGTCACGTCGATCTCGAAGGCAAGCTCGTCGGGCACCTGCTCGGCGGTGACGGTCGCCGTGATGCGCACGTCGGGCACGATCTCCTGCGGCTGGTCCGGCGGGTTCTTGTCGCGGATCGCGCGCGCGACGGCTTCGGGGTAACCATCCCAGACGCGGTCGAGCATGCCGCCGTCGGCGATGTCGCGGAAGTAGAAGCGGGTGGCGCCGCTGCCGAGCGTCAGCGTGAACACGCCGTCGCTCTCGCTGCCCGCGCTCGCCGGCGAGCTGGCGAAGATGTCCGTCAGCGCCTTGGTGTCCGCGCGGCGCTGCATGCGCGCCGGGAACACGTTCTTCCACATCCCTTCCTGCAGGTCGTCGGGCTTGCGCAGCACGGTGAACGTGCGCTTGCCGGCCTCGCCGTCGACCACCTGGTAGACGTTGCCGCCGGCGATGCGCAGGCGATCGCCCGGCATGCCGACCATGCGCTTCACGTAGTTCTGGTTCTTCTGCAGCGGGTAGCCGAACACGGTGATGTCCCAGCGCTTGGGCTCCCGGAAGGTCTGCAGCAGCTTGTCGACCAGGATGCGGTCGTAGACGCCGGCGGCGTTGTCGCCCATCAGCGTCGGCTGCATCGACGAGGTCGGGATCTGGTAGGCCTCGATGCAGAACCACTTCAGCAGCACGGCGGCGAGGATCGCCACGCCGAACGCCTCGAGGTTCGTGCGGATCGGCCCCATCAGCGGCGCCTTCTTCTTGCGCGATGGCGTCGGGTCGGTCGGAACGGGGATCGCCGGAGTGTTCGCCGTCATTCGCTGTACCTCGAGCTCGCGGGCCTCATTCCTCGTCGCCGGTGCGCAGTACCGACAGGAACGCTTCCTGCGGGATCTCCACGCTGCCGACCATGCGCATGCGCTTCTTGCCTTCCTTCTGCTTCTCGAGCAGCTTGCGCTTGCGCGAGATGTCGCCGCCGTAGCACTTCGCGGTGACGTCCTTGCGCATCGGCGCGATCGACTCGCGCGCGACGATCTTGCCGCCGATCGCCGCTTGCAGCGCCACTTCGAACTGGTGGCGCGGGATCTCCTTGCGCAGCTGCTTCAGGATCTTGCGGCCGCGGCCCTCCGCCTGGTCCTTGTGGCACAGGAACGACAAGGCGTCGACCTCGTCGCCGGCGATCAGGATGCGCACCTTGACCAGGTTGCTGGCCTCGAAGCCTTCGACTTCGTAGTCCATCGTGCCGTAGCCGCGCGTCGCCGACTTCAGGTGGTCGTGGAAGTCGAAGATGATCTCCGCGAACGGGATGCGGAAGCCGATCATCACGCGTTCCTTGCCGTAGTAGTCGGTCTTGACGTACTGGCCGCGGCGGTCGCTGCAGATCTTCATCACGGCGCCGATGTACTCGGCGGGCACGACGACGTTCACGTGCGTGATCGGCTCCAGGTACTCCTCGATCATCGAGCCGTCGGGCAGCTCGCTCGGCGAACGGACTTCCTGGATGGTGCCCTTGGTCAGCTTGACCCGGTAGCGCACCGTCGGCGCCGTCTGCACGAGGTCGATGTCGTCCTCGCGCTCGAGCCGCTGCTGGATGACTTCCATGTGCAGCAGGCCG
Source organism: Candidatus Kuenenia stuttgartensis (assembly GCA_945861365.1). GTDB lineage: Bacteria > Planctomycetota > UBA1135 > UBA1135 > UBA2386 > UBA2386. The sequence continues at coordinate 1,432 of CAMAUH010000413.1, read as the reverse complement.
AGGAAGCCGCAGCGGAAACCGAAGCCGAGCGCGTCGCTGGTCTCCGGCTCGAACGTGAACGAGCTGTCGTTCAGCCGCAGCTTCTCGAGCGCCTTCCGCAGGTTCTCGTACTCGCTCGGCACCGTCGGGTAGAAGCCGCAGAACACCATCGGCTTGGGTTGCTTGAAGCCCGGCAGCATCACGTTGCGCAGCTTCTCGTCCTGGTGCGTGACGGTGTCGCCGATGACCACGTCCTGCAGCTTCTTGATGTTGGCGACGATGTAACCCACCTCGCCCGCGTGCAGCACGTCGACCGCCGTCATGTGCGGCGTCAGCTTGCCGACCTCCATGACCTCGTAGTGGGTCATGGTGCCCATCATGCGGATCATCTCGGCCTTCTTGACCGTGCCGTGGAACACGCGCACGTAGATGACGACGCCGCGGTAGTCGTTGTAGACGGCGTCGAAGATCAGCGCCTGCAGGTGGGCGGCGGGATCGCCGGTCGGCGCCGGGATCTTCTTGACGATCGCTTCGAGCACTTCCTCACAGTTGAGGCCGGTCTTGGCCGAGATGGCGATGGCGTCCTCGGCAGGGATGCAGATGGCGTCCTCGATCTCCATCGCCACCTGGATCGGGCGCGCGTGCGGCAGGTCCATCTTGTTGAGAACGGGCACGACGGTCAGCTTGGCCTGCTCGGCTAGGTGCGCGTTGACGACGGTCTGGGCCTCGACGCCTTGCGAGGCGTCGACCAGCAGCAGGGCGCCTTCGCATGCCTGCAGCGACTTCAGCACCTCGTAGTTGAAGTCGACGTGGCCGGGGGTGTCGATCAGGTTGAGCTGGTAGGTCTTGCCGTCCTCGGCGCGGTAGTTCATCGCCACCGCGCGGGCCTTGATCGTGATGCCGCGCTCGCGCTCGAGCTCCATGTCGTCGAGCAGCTGCTCCTTCATCTGCCGCAGCTGGACGGTGCCGGTCAGCTCGACCAGGCGGTCGGCGAGCGTGGACTTTCCGTGGTCGACGTGGGCGATGATGCTGAAGTTGCGGATCAGGGCGGTGTCGGTCACGTCGTTCGGCGGCGGGTGGGCGGGCAGTGTCGTCGGCCGGGGCGGGGTGCGTCCAGCTTCAGGGGGAAGCATGGTAGCGAGCGGGGTCGCCGGGGGCAGGGGTGGCCCGGAATGCGTGCTGCCGAACGCGGGCCGCGATTTGGCCGCGGCCGTCGTGCCGGCGCTCCTGCGGGGGCAGCCGGTCCGTTGGCTCAGGCCTCGTACTTGAACGACAGGCTGACGCGCGCCCGGAAGGCGACGACCTTGCCGTTCTCGATCTTCATGTCGAGCTTGCCGACCTCGGCCACGCGCAGGTCACGCAGCGACTTGGCGGCCGTCTCGATGGCCGTGCGGGCCGCATCCTCCCACGAGACCGGACTGGTGCCGATGATCTCCGTCACGCGATAGACGCC
>CAMAUH010000412.1 GCA_945861365.1 Candidatus Kuenenia stuttgartensis | reverse complement strand
CGCGCGCAGCGGCGGGAAGGGCCGGACACCGAGGCGCTGGCGGCGTTGCTCGCGAACGACGATCCGTTGCGCGCCAGCATGGATGCCGAGTTCGGTGCGTTGCTCACCGCGGCGTTGGCGGAGTTGCCGCCGCCGTTCCGCGAGGCGGTGACGCTGCACGTGCAGCACGGGCTGACCGCGAAGGAGATCGGCGAAGCGCTGGGGCGGCCCGCGGGCACCGTGCGCACGCAGATCGTGCGCGGGCTCGATCGGCTGCGCGCGCTGCTGCCGGCGGGGCTGGCGGTGGCGGGGCTCGGTGGTGTGGTTCTGGCGGCGGAGTCGCTGGCGCAGGTGCGGCGGGCCGTGCTGGATCACGTCGCGGCGACGCCGGTGGCTGTTGCGGGAGCGTGGCGCTGGGGCTTCGCGGGCCTGGTGGCGTCGGCGGTGCTGCTGGCGGTGCCGATGCTGCTGCGTGGCGGAGATGCCGCGCCGAGCGTGTTGGGGGCGAGTGCTCCGGAGCGCGTGGTCGCGGCAGTGGAGGAGCCGGACGCGGCTCCCGTGGCCCGGGATGCCGTCGAGCTCGCACCGCAGGAACCGAAGGCGAAGGCGGTGGCGAAGCCGAAGCGGCGCATCACCGTGCACGTGCGGCACGAGGACGAACCGAAGGTGCAGGCGGGGGAGTGGGTGGGGCTCGTGGACGACGGACACCTGCGTCTGGCGGCGACCGATGCGCGGGGCGACGTCGTCTTCGACGAGGTGAAGACGCAGCAGGTCGTGACGGCGTTCGCCAGCGGCACGATGGCCGAGACGATCTGGCAGAACCTGCGGGCAACGCAGGTGTTCGACCAGCATCTGACCTTGCAGGTCGCGGCTGCGGCACCGCTGCAGGTGCGGGTCGTCGACGCGCTCGGGCGTCCGGTCGCCGGGGCCGAGGTCGAGTGCAACGGTTCGCAGCGTTCGCAGCGGCGGTGGATCACGCTCGGGCACACGGATGCGGATGGTCTGCTGCGGCGTCGCGGGCAGCATGCAGCGCAGTTGCGCGCGCGGGCGGCCGGGCATGCGCCGTCGGCGTTCGCGCAGGCGGAGACCGCTCCGGATGGCACGCTGCAGTGCACGTTGACGATGCCGGAGGCGTCGGTGGTCGTGCAGGGCCGCGTCGTCGACGAACACGGCAAGCCGATCGCTGCCGAGCTCGGCACGGTCGCGTTCGTGAGTGATCTGCTCGAACCGTGGTACGACCGGACCGACGCCGAAGGCTCGTTCCGCTTCGACTGGTTGCCTGCGGGCCACGTCGCGGTCGTCGCGCGTGTGCGGGATGCGGGCGGCATGCGGCACGGCATCGCGCGCTTCGACGTGCCGTGCAACGGTCCGGTCGAGGTGCGGTTGCTGCGCGGAGCGACGCTCGAATGCACGTCGAGGCGGCACGATGGCGGTCCCGCCGGCGGCGAGATGGTCCATGCGCGGCTGCTGGCAGACGGGGTACACGGGATGCCGTTCGCCGAGGTCGCGACGGGCACGTTGGGTGCCGGTGAGTTGCGTCTCGACGGCCTGCTGCCGGGCCGGTGGTCGGTGCAGTCAGCCATCGGCAACGCGACCGTGCGCGGCATCGTCGAGCTGGTCGACGGGGCCACGACCACCTGGAACGCGACGGCGCCGCCGTTGCATGAACTGCGGGTGCGCCTCGTCGACGAGCGGGGTGCGCCGCTCGCGGACTGGCGCGTGCAGCCGTGTGATGCGAAGGGCTGGCAGGCTGCGGAGCCGTGGGACACGCAGGAAGACGGGGTCACGCACTCGGTGGCGCGCTGGCAGTTCCCTGCCTCTGCGCCGCTGACCCTCGCGCTGTACGACCCGGGCTCTTACCTCGCCGGTGGCCTGCCGGTGTTCCGCATGCCGGGCATCGTCGTGGACGGGAAGCTCGTCGAGGTCCGTGTGCCGGATCGCTGTCGTTCCACCCACCGCGTGCGCGGCAGTGTCGTCGATGCCGATGGCCAACCGCTCGCCGCAGCCATCCTGGTCACCCAGGATCCGCTCTACTGGGAAGGGCCCCGGGCCGAGACCGCCAAGGATGGAACGTTCGCCGTCGAGCGGCTGCCGCCCGGCGTGGTCCGGGTGACCATCAGCGCCCAGGGATGGCCCGATGTGCGTCTCCGTGGCGTGCAAGTGCCTCACGATGGCGATCTCGACCTCGGTGTGCTGCAGATGGCTCGCTTGGGTGTGGCGCGCCTCGTGGCAACCGACGGTGTCGTGCCGGGGGATCTACGGGTCACCCTGGTCGCCGAACTCGGTGGCGAGCGGTTCGCGCTGGAGCGCGGCGGCGACGGCGCCTTCACGTCGAGCGAACTGCCGTGCGGTCGCTACCAGTTGCGCGGCAGCAGTGCCACGCACCGCGTCGAGTCGATAGCGGTCACCGTGGCGGCGACCGGCGCTGAGCCTGTGGCGTTCCGGCTGTCGCCCGCACCGACGTTGCGCGTGCAGGTCGAACTCGGCGACGAGCAGCGCGCGCAGATGCTGTGGAGCAGCACGCTGGTCGTCCGGCGCCGCGATGGGGACGAGGTCGTTCGCCGCGGGCTTAGGGTGTGGTTCCACGGCCGCGTCGCGTCCCCGCTGTCCTTCGCGGTCGCGCTGCCGCCCGGCGACTACGTGGTCGAGCTCGAAGACTCCTGGCGCCCGCACCGCAGTGAGGTCGTGGTCGGCGACAGCGGCGGCGCGATCACGTTCGGCCGCTGAGGTGGCTGACTGCGCGAACTATGTTCCGGCCGCATAATGTTCGCGGCGCATAATGATTGCAGCGCGTGCGGGTCGCGGAACTGAAGGACGTCGTCGGTGCGCCGGAGCCTCGCTGATTCCCCAGCTCAGGCCGGCGCGCGCCGCAGCTCGAAGCGATCGCGCAGCGCCTTCTCACCATTGCGCGGCGGGATGCTCCAGTGCCCGTGCAGCACTTCGCCCTTCACGTCGAGCGTGCCGACGTAGTTCACCTGATGGCCGGGGAACTCGAACGTGCGCGTGGCGGTGTCGCCGACCCACACGCTGGTCGTGCTCTTGCCCTGGTAGCTCTTCAGGAACGTGACGACGCGGCCTTCGACCTCGCCTTCGATGATCGAGAACTCGGGCAGCGTCGACATCACCTCGGCGTTGGTGATCACCTCGACCTTCGGGTTCTTGCTGTTGGGCGTGCGCAGCTGTTCCTGGCTCGCGAGCACCGTGTCGACGTCGCGCATGCGGCCGACGAACGATTGGCCGCGCTGCACGACCTGCATGGAGATGCCGTGGCGGCGGCCGGTCTGCAGGTAGTGGCCTTCCCAGGTGCCGGTGAGGTCGAGCGTCATCGAGCGGGCCAGCATGGCGGTGCCAGACGGTTCGTCAAGCCAGCAGCGCCGTGAGCACCGGCGCCAGCAGCTCCTCCGTCGCCAGCGCGCCATCGACGCGCAGCACCGCGAACCCTTCCGCCGCCGTCGGCGCCACGAACGCCGCGTGCCGCGCCGCTGCCACCGCCGCGTCCGCGTCGCTGACGTTGCCCGCTTCCCCGACGCGGGCCGCCGCCCGTGCGACCGCCGTCGCCGCGTCGATGCCGACGTGCACGAGCAGGCACTGCGCCCCGGCCGCGTTCGCGGTGGCGACCGCATCGCGGCGCTGTTCGTAGCTCGCGAAGTTGCCGTCGAGCAGCACGACCCGTTCCCCGGCGCGCGTCGCGGCGACGGCGCGCGTGCGCAGCTCGGTGTAGGTGCGCTGCGAGAACTCGGCGGTGTAGTGCTCCGGTCGCGCGCGTTCGGTCGGTGCCAGTCCCGCGAGTTCCTTGCGCACGACGTCGGTCGCGAAGTGCGGCCACTGCGTCAGTTCCGCGAGCTGCGCACACAGCCGGCTCTTGCCGCTCGCCGGCGGCCCGCACACGACGAGCCACCACGGCCCGCGCTGCTCGGCCGCGAACGCCGCCGCCAGCTGCACGTGCTTGTGCACCGAGCGGCGCGCCGCGTCGCGATCGGCGGCGGGCACTTCGGCTTCGCCGATCGTCAGCGCGGCGACCTTGGCGCGCACCATGGCGCGGTAGCCGCACAGCGGCGGCAGCAGCGCCGCGAGTCCGCCGTCGCCGCGGGCCGTCGCGTAGGCGCGCACGAACGCGTCGGCGAGCGCGCGCGCGCCGCGGTAGCGCAGGTCCATCACC
>CAMAUH010000411.1 GCA_945861365.1 Candidatus Kuenenia stuttgartensis | reverse complement strand
CCGTGGTGTCGTTCGGCGAGAAGCTCGACAAGCGCATGCTGGTCAACGGCGTCGGCATCACCACGCTGACCGACCTCACCAAGGTCATGGCGCACCTGCCGCTGGTGGTGCGCGAGAAGCCGCCGGAGTCGACGCTGGTGATCTGCTTCGGCATGGGCACCACGTTCCGTTCGCTGAACTCGTGGGGCGGCCGCGCGACCGCCGTCGAGCTGGTGCCGAGCGTGCCCGAGGCGTTCGGCTACTACTGGGCGGATGCCGCCGAAGTGCGCAACCGGCCCGGCGCGCGCATCGTCATCGACGACGGCCGCCGCTTCCTGAAGCGCACGACGGAGCAGTTCGACCTGATCACGCTCGACCCGCCGCCGCCGGTCGAAGCCGGTGGTTCGAGCCTGCTCTACTCGGCTGAGTTCTATCGGCTGATGAAGCCGCGGCTGTCGCCGACCGGCATCCTGCAGCAGTGGTTCCCCGGTGGTGAGGAGCCGATCATGCACGCGGTGCTGAACACCGTCGCGCAGGCGTTCCCGCACGTCGTGGTGTTCAAGGCGTTCGAGTCGCAGCCCGGCATGCGACCCAACGAAGCCGGCATCCACGTGCTCGCGGCGGAATGGCCGATCACCGTGCCGACGATCCAGCAGGCGATCGCCCGCATGCCCGAGGCCGCCAAGAAGGACCTGGTCGAGTGGCACCCGGAGATGCCGCTCGAAGTGGCGTGGGACTACATCCTGAAGCAGCGCGTCGAGCTGAAGGAACTGCTGCCGAAGAACGAGCGCCTCGGCATCACCGACGATCGCCCGTTCAACGAGTACTTCTTCCTGCGGCGCCGGCTCGGCGACAGCACGTTCCTGACCAGCACGCTGCCGGCAGCGCGGTAGAGCCGCGGCGGCACGATCGCGGAACGCGGGTTGCCAAGGCGCGCGCCTTTCCATGAACGTGTCCTGCGTGCGCTCCACCTTCGTCGTCCTGGCTCTGCTGACCGCTTGTGTGAGCCCGGAGCGCATCACCGTGGTGGACGCGCCGATGCCGCTCGAGGCGCATGCCGATGGGCAGCCCTACGTCGTGCGCCTCGTCGACGACCTGTCGGGCGAACCGGTCGCCGGTGCGGCGGTCGTCCGCGTGCCGGACGGGGCGACCGCCGGCGAGGCCATCGAGCGCGTGCTCGCGAGCAGCGACCACGAGGGCTTCGTGCGGATGCCCGCATCACCGCCGTGGGCGGAGCATGTGGTGCGGCTGGCCGGGGGCGGCGTGGTCGCGGTCGCCGACCTCGGGCCGGTGTGGCGGGTCGGCCGCGCTGGTGAGGCGAAGGCCGCGGGTCCCGGCTCGGCCGCCGGTGCCGTGGACGGCGGCGAGCCACCGGCCCTGCGGTCGCTGCAGGTGCAGCTGCGGCACATGCCGTCGCGCGACATCGCCTGGGGTCCCACCGAGGTCGGTCCCTGGTCGCGGCTCTACAACCTCCAGCGCACGGTCGAGCTGCCGAGCCGCGGCCCTGGCGAGTTCTGGCTGCGCGACCAGATGGCGGAGCAGGAGAGCGTGCGGCGCTTCGCGTTCCCCGAGACGCGCGACCTGGTCGAACCGCTGCTGCTGGAGTGGCCGCCGGGCGTGCAGGTCGCCGGCCGCGCGGTCGACGGGGCCGGGACTCCGGTGCCGGTGCTGGTGCGCTGGCGCGCGCTGGAAGGCGACGAAGGGGCTGCGGCCGCGCCGCGCCCGCGCACGTTCCCGGACGGCGGGTTCCACATGCCGGGGGAGGTTGCGGGCATGGCGCTGCTCGAGGTCGCCCCGGTCGACGAAGCGCTGCGCGGGCGGCGTCTCCTCGTGCCGGTGCCCGAGCGCGGTGCGACGAGCCGCGTCGAGCTCGGCGACGTGCGGGTCGGCGGGCCGGCGCCGTTGGTCGTGCGCGACGCGAGCAGCAAGCGCCTGCGTGGCGCCGCGGTCGGTTGGCAGCGGGCCGGGTGGCAGGCGGCGGGCATCACCGCGGCTTGGCCCCTGGATGCGCGCGGGGAATGGCTCGGGCCCGATCTGCAGGCCGGCGACGGGATCGTCGTGCCGGCCAGCAGCGATCGCGTGGCGTTCCGCACCGTGTTGGCCGGCGCCGGCCCGTGGGAGCTGCAGCTGCCGGCGGGCCAGTTGGCGCTCGCGATCACCGATGCGCGAGGCGCCCCGCTCCCCGCGACCGTGACGTGGCGCGATGACCACGCGGTCGCTGCCGCGGGCGAACTGTTCCTGCGCGGCCTGCCGTGCGGGCGCCTGCGGCTGTACGTCGGCGCCGCCGGCCATCGCAGTGCCGTGGTCGATGCCGACGTGGACACCACCGCTCGGACCCTGCGCATCGTGCTCCCGGAGTCGCCATGAACCCGCCCATGCAACGCTCGATCCTCGCCGCCGCCGCGTTCGTGTTCGCCGGTTGCGCCAGCCCCTCGCCGAGCACGGCGCCGCTGCTGTTCCCGGGCGCTGTCGCCGGCGATCGCGGCCCGTACCTGACGCGCCTCGTCGACGACCTGACCGGTGCGCCGGTCGCCGACGCCGAGGTGTTCCTGACCGGTGAGCGTGAGACGCCGATCGCCGGCGAGTTCTGGTTCACGCACCGCGGCCGCAGCGACGCCGATGGCTTCGTGCGCATCCCGCGGCCCGCGGGCAACCGCGACTGGAACGTGCAGGTCGTGCGCCATCCGCGCTACGGCGTCGTCGCGCGCGGCTCCTACGTCGAGCCGGTGTGGCGGCTGCAGCCCGCGTTCGACGTGCCGGTGCGCATCGTCGATTGGCTCGGCCGCCCCGCACCGGGAGCGAGCATCGGCTACTGCGGCTACTGCGGCCATTCGCCGGACCTGGTGAACGCGACCGCCGACGGCAACGGCATCGCCGTGCTGCGCGGCATCGATCCGCACGGCGACATCGCCGACCTCTACGTGCAGCATCCGGGCCTGCAGCTCTTCTACTCGTCGGTGGACTGGCGGCCGGGAGAAGGCCCGATGCGGGTGCAGTGCAGCTGGTCGCCGTCGCGCGCTGGCAAGGTCGTCGACCAGCACGGGAAGCCGGTCGGCGGCGCGTTCGTGCGTTGTGGTGGCTACCACCGCGGTCCGTGGGCGCGCACCGCGGCGGACGGCACGTTCACGGTGTTGGGGGCGAAACCGGGCGACGAGCCGTCGCCGGTGGTCTTGCCGGACGGCCGCGAGATCCACTTCGACACCGGCCTGGCGGCCATGGTCACGCTGCAGTTGCCCGACCTCGCCGACGTGCGTGCCCACGAGGGCATCGCGCGGCCGTCGAGTCGCGAACTGCCGCCCGCGGTGCCCGTCGCGACGCGGCGGCTCGCCGTGCGCATCGAGAACGCGCCGAGCGAGTGGGAGCTGGCGTGCAATTACCCCGGGGCGCCCACGGAGGTGGACCCGACCCGCGACCACATCGAGGCGCCGCAGGACGGGCCGTTCGTGCTCGTCGTGTCGGACGAAGCCGCCAAGTCCTCGAGCGAGCGCCGCTTCGGCTTCCCCGATGCCGCCAGCGTGCCCGATCCGCTGGTGGTGCGGTGGGAGCCGGACGTGGTCGTGCGCGGGCGCGTGGTCGGTGCGGACGGCGAACCCGTCGTCGCGAGCGTGTGCTTCCGGGGCTTCGAGGCGAACACTTCGTCGCCGGCCAGCGCCTTCGCGGTTGCCGCACCGAACGCCGGCTTCGCGCTGCTCGAGATCGCGGCCGAGGACGATGCGGTGCCGCCGCGCGTGCTGTGGGTGAACGTGCCCGAACGCGGCGCCGCGACGCACGTCGACCTCGGCGACCTCGTGCTCGGCGGCCAGCCGCAACTGCGCGTGCTGGGTGCCGACGGGGCACCGCTGGCGCAGGGCGAGGTCGGCTACCTGCGCGCGGGCTGGCAGCAAGCCGGCGAAGCGAGCGTGTGGCCGCTGTCGGCCGATGGCGGCTGGCGCGGCCCGGACCTGCGCGCCGGCGACACGGTCGTGGTCGAGCTCGACGGCGATGCGGTGCCGTTCCGCCAGCAGCTGGTCGGCGACGGGCCGTGGACGGTGCAGGTGCCGACGGGGCGTCTGCAGCTGCAGGTCGTCGATGCCGAGGGCGAACCGGTGGCGGCGACGGTGGTGTTCGGCGACGCCTATGCCGCCAGCGACAAGGGCGAACTGCAACTGCAGCCGCTGCC
>CAMAUH010000410.1 GCA_945861365.1 Candidatus Kuenenia stuttgartensis | reverse complement strand
CGACGCCGACGGCGTCGTACTGGCGCTCCATGCCGAACAGCACGGTGTTGGTGGTCAGCAGCTTCTGCACGTCGAGTTCGCTGGTGCCTTCGGCGAGATCGCCGCCCTCGAGCAGCAGGTCGTAGTTGCGCATCACGCCGATGTGCTGCATGCGCCGCGCGAGGCCGCCGAGCTGGCCGCTGGCGCAGCCGCAGGGTTCGAGCCGACCCGACAGGGCGCCCGAGATCAGCAGGTGCATGCGATCGGCGGGGGGGACGGCGGCCGCCGGGTCCTGGGCCATCGCCGCCGTGCCGGCATCCGGGCCACCGGTGCCGCACTGCGTCAGCGTCGTCGTCAGGGTGGGGAGGGCGAACGCGAGCAGCAGGGCGGAGCGCAACGTCATGGATCCTTGGCGGGGAAGACTACCAACTCGATCGGCAGGAACGGGCCGCTGTCGCCGTCCTTCGTCAGCACCAGCGATCCGCGCATGCCGGCCGTCAGGCCGCCGAGGTAGCGCACCTGCAGGCGCTGCTGGCGCGCATCGTTCGGCAGCGGGACGAAGGTGACGGCGAAGCTCGCGGCGACGTCGCGACCGTCGTCGGTGACGATCTTCTGCACGGCGAACTCCGGCTTGCGCCGCAGATCATGGTCGGCGACCAGCACGAACTGGCCGACCGCTTCGTCGTCGCGCTGCGACCGGTCGAGGGCGGCGCGGAAGGCGACCTTCGGCATCGGCGTGGCTTCCAGATCCGGCACCGCCTTCCAGGTGACGGGCATCTCGAAGTGGTAGCCATCGGGCAGGTCGGTCGTGATCGTCAGCGACGTGCGATGGTTGCCTGCCGCGTTCGGTGCGCAGCGCACGCGCACGACCACGTGGTCGGCGGCCGGCTCCAAGGTCGCGGTGACCTGCGGATCGACGCAGCGGATCGCCACGGCGCGGGCATTCGCATGCTTCGCGTCACCGCGCACCGTGGTCAGCACTTCCGGCGTGCGCGACAGCGGCACCTTGCCGAAGTCGAGGCTGGTGAACGGGCGCACGTCGACCGGCGCATCGATGCCGAAGTGCAGCAGCACCGGCCACTGGATGCGGCTGGTGCCGGATTCGTCGTTCTGGTGCTGCAGCAGCAGGTAGCCGCGGCTGCTGGTGTGCGGCAGGTCTGCCGCCTCCTTGTTGGCGGTGTCGAGGGTCACCACCATCACCAGCTGCTCGTCGGCGGTCGGCACGTTGCTCGGCATGCCGCTCGGGATCACTTCGCGTTCGCTGCCATCGCGCTTGCGCAGCCGCAGGTCCGCGCGGCCGCACGAGCAGTCGAGGTGCACGCGCATCGGCACGTAGGGATCGCCGAGCAGCTTCAGGTCGACGACGAACTCGTGCGTGCGCCGCTCACCATGCGGGATCACGCCGAAGTCGTGTTCGAACTGCAGGGGCTGTGTGGTGGCGGCAGCGGTGGGAGCGGCAGGAGGTCGGTGCCCGCAAGCTGCCGGCAGCAGCAGGAGCAGGGCTGGGAACGCGAGAGCAGCGCGCATGCAGCGCGATAGTAGGGGCCGGGGCGATGGCAACCGAGGGGATGATTCGGCCCGTACAGGCTCGCGGCCGCTCCCGGGTGCAGGAACGGCCGCGAGGGGTTGCCGGAGTGTCCGAACCAAGGGAGCACGGCGCGGGCCAAGCGTCGCCAGTTTCGCAGCGTCGATGGCACCGGCGAGCCGACCGCGCGCATGCGCAGGCATGGCCATGGCGTTGGCGCCATCGCCATGGCGCAGCTGCCATGGTGGTCGCTCAGGTCGACAAGCCGAGGCGCTTCAACTTGCGATGCAGGGTCGTGTAGTCGATGCGCAGCGTGCGGGCGGCGGCGGCCTTGTTGCCGGCGCAGGCCGCCAGCGTCGAGGTCAGGATCTCCGCCTCGAGCGAATCGGCGGCGATGCGCAGCCGTTCGGCCAACGATCGCTCGCCGGTCGCGGCGGCAATCGTGGTGGTGGGTGCTGGGGCAGGGCCCGCTGGCAGCTGCAGATCGGTCACGTCGAGTTCGGGGGACGTGCAGACCAGCACCGCGCGCCGGATCGTGTTGCGCAGTTCGCGCAGGTTGCCGGGCCACGGATGCCGGCGCAGCGCCGTGCCGGCCGCTTCGCTGCAGCCGGCGATGCGGCGGCCGAGGTCGAGGTTCGCTTCGGCGAGGAACAGGCGGGCGAAGTAGACGATGTCCTCGGGGCGCTCGCGCAGCGACGGCAGCGCCACCGTGAACTCGGCGATGCGGTGGTAGAGGTCGACGCGGAAGCGCCCGGCGCTCACTTCGGCGGCGAGGTCGGCATTCGTCGCGCACACCAGCCGGGCGCGGAACGGCACCGGTTCACTGCCGCCGACCGGGGTCACCGTGCGTTCCTGCAAGGCCCGCAGCAGCTTCGCTTGCAATGACAGCGGCAGGTTGCCGAGTTCGTCGAGGAACAGCGTGCCGCCGTCGGCCATCGCGAACAGGCCCGCACGGGCGCGGTCGGCACCGGTGAAGGCACCCTTCTCGTGGCCGAACAGATGGCTCTCGAGCAGCGACTCGGGCAGCGCGCCGCAGTCGACGGCGACGAAGGGACCGGGTCCGAGGGACGACAGTGCGTGGATCGCGCGGGCGGCGACCTCCTTGCCGGTGCCGGACTCGCCGGTGAGCAGCACGCCGACGGCGGGTTGGTCGGCCAGCAACTCGATGGTGCGGCGCAGGGCCTGTGCGCGTTGGCTCGGCCCGAAGTCGACGCGCACACCGGGCAGGCTGCGGCGCAGATCGTTCACTTCGCGGCGCAGCGCGTGCTGCTCGGCGGCGCGCCGCACCGACAGCAGCAGGCGCTGCGCATCGAACGGCTTGGCCTGGTAGTCGAAGGCGCCTTCCTTGATCGCGTCGACCGCGGTGGCGAGGTCCTCGACCGCGCTCAGCAGGATGACCGGCAGATCGGGTTGCCGATGGCGCACTTCGCGCAGCAGCTCGATGCCGGGCACCCGCGGCATGCGCATGTCGCTGAGCACGACGTCGGGCAGGTTCTGGCCGATGGCCGTGAGCGCCGCGTCGCCGTCGCCGGCTTCGACCACCGCGAAGCCCTCGTCTTCGAACAGGCCGCGCAGCACCCAGCGCAGGTCGGGTTCGTCGTCGACGATCAGCAGTTGGAGCCGGCCCATTGCCGTTCTCCATCGGCAGTCGCCGGGATGCTGGCTGAGGCCGGTCCGTTGCCCTGGCGCAGTGGCAACGCCAGCACGGCGCGCGCGCCGCCGCGGTGCCGAGGATAGAGGCGCACGCTGCCGCCGAGTTCGCCGGCGATGCGGCGGCAGCTGGCGAGACCGAGGCCCGTGCCGGTGCTCTTGGTGGTGAAGAACGGTGTGAACAGGCGGTGGCGCACGGCGTCTGGCAGGCCGCTGCCGCGATCGGCGACCAGCAGCAGCATCGCGTCGCCGCGCCGCCGCGCCGTCACCGTCACGTGACCGGGTGCAGGGGAGGCCTGCAGCGCGTTCAGCACCAGGTTCAGCAGCACCTGGATCAGCAGCATGCGGTCGGTGTGGACCGGTGGCAGGTCGGCCGCCATCGCGCCGATGCGCAGGTCGATGCGGCGACGCTTCGCCTCGACGCGCAGCAGCGCCACGATCTCCTGCAGCGGGCCCAGCGGGTCGACCGGTTCGAGTTCCGCTCGTCGCGGCCTAGCCAGATCGATCAGCGCGCCGATGGTCTTGTCGGCCTTGTCGATGTTGCGCTGGATGATCGCGGTGTGTTCGGCGATCTCGGCCTGGCTGCGCGGTCGGCGGCAAAGGGACTCGGCGGTGCCTTTGACGATCGTCAGCGGGTTGCGCAGATCGTGCGCGATGCTCGCGGCGAGTTCGCCGAGCATGCCGCGGCGGTCGGCGTCGACCAGCCGTTCTTCGAGATGCGAACGCGCCGTCTCGGCCGCCCGCAGTTCGCCCTGCTGGCGCCGGAACTCGTCGTCGAGCAGTTGATGGCTGGCGAGCACGTGGGGGATCCACAGCATCATCCCGTACGACAGCAGCGTGGTGCCGAGCAGCAGCAGCGCCCCGTGTTCGCACACGGCGCGCAGGTAGGCCAGCGTCGTCAGGCGCTCATCCAGTCCGGAGACGTGGATCGTCGCGCTGATCGTGAACGAGGCGAAGAGCACCAGGAACCCGCTGCGTACGAGGCGCAGCG
>CAMAUH010000409.1 GCA_945861365.1 Candidatus Kuenenia stuttgartensis | reverse complement strand
ACGAGTGACTCAGCGTCACGGCGCGCACCGGCTGCTCGTTGACGGAACCCACCCACGAGCCCATCTGGAACGCGCCCAGCGCGATCGGAACCATGTTGAGCGCCGCGCTCGGGCCCGGCACGACCGTGAGCGACACGTCGTTGCCGGCGAGTTGGAACACCGACGCGAGGTCCAGGTCGAACGACTGGAAGTCGAGCTGGCTGCCGAGGACCGACGGCGACGACGGCACCGCCACCGGCAGGAGCGGATTGGCGACGCCGTTGGTCACCGTGAGGCCGAGCAGCACGAACGCGGTCGGATCGACGCGCAACAGGCCATTGGCCGCCACGCCGACGACGGGCACGGCACCGGCGAACGGCGCCGACCACAGGAAGCCGGCGAGGTGCCCGACGCTGCCGAGCGGCAGCTCGTGCCGCACGAAGCACGTGGCGCCGAGCGCGGGCGGACCGACGAGGAGCGTATTGCGCGTCTGGGCGGCGAGCGGCGCAGTGGCGCACGCCAGCGCGAGGGCGATGGAGCACAGCGAACGGGGCGCCAGGGTCATTGTCATGCCTTGTTCGAGCTTCGGGGTCGCTGCGACTGCTGCACGGCAGCAAGGACTGGCTTCGGCTCGGCGACCTGGACCTCGCCCAGTATGCCGCACCGCGGCGTCCTGCCGCACCCGCGCGCCCTCGTCCACCCGGTCACTCCCGCCCGTCCGCGCCCGTTCGCAGCCCACTCACCGCCCACCGGCGCCCTCAAGTCGCACGCCAGGCGAGATGGACCAACCAGGCGTTGCCGAGCATGTGCACCAGGAGGCATGGCCACAGCGCACCCGCCAGGACGCGCAGCACGCCGGTCAACAGGCCGAACCAGAAGAAGCCCAGCAGGTGCGACGGGCTCTGGTGCATCAGGGCGAACAGCATCGACTGCACCAGGATGGCCAGTGGCATGCCGCAGACCAGGCTGAGGCGCTGCTGGAGCAGGCCGCGGTACAACAGCTCTTCGCCGATCGCCGGGAACACGGCCACGGTCAGCAGGCTGGCGGCGAACGGCCACCCGAGTTCGCGTTGCTCGAGCAAGTCGCGCGACACCCCGGGCCCGTAGAACACCGCGTCCCACCCGGCCAGCAGCAGCACGCCCACGACCCCGACGAACAGCGTCAGCTCGAGCCGTCGAGGCGGCAGCGGCGCCCACCAGCGGCCGACTTCGGGATCGCGCAGCCGGGCCACGAACCAGGCGATGAAGATCGCCTTGCCGCACAGCACCAGGTCGTGGCTGAGCACGTCGCGGAAGCGATGCGCCTCCGTCGACGACGGCAGGCAGAGGAAGACCGTGTGTTCGACCCCGGCGATCAGGCTGCAGACGAGCCAGAGCTGCAGGGCTGGCCGCAACGCATCGGCGACGGTGCTGTCCTCGGGCCGGGCACCGGGCGGCACCGCGTCGCCTGCGCTGGACTGGGGCATGGCGAAGTCATAGCCGACCCGTGGGCCCGGAGCTGCACCGCGGCCACCCAGGTCCGCGGCCGGCCGCCCGGTGCCGGTCAAAACACGCCGATCGTGGCGGTGATGGCGTTCGTGCTCGTCGCCGCGAGGATCGCCGCCGACGCGCCGAGCTCCAACGGCACCATCTGGTGGTGGAAGACCTGGCCGACGAGCGCCGGCGCGTTGGGCAGCACCAACTGCGAAGTTGCGATACCCGCGACGGGAATCCGCACGTCGAGTAGTTCGGGCGACACGAGCAACGCACAGCCGAGCTGCCCCTGCGACAGCACGGCCGACAGCGGCAGCGACAGGGTGCTCAACCCCGTCACGGCGACGACGAGCCCCAGCGAAGACATGCCGGTGGCTCGCATCGGGAACGTCGTGCCGAGCCATGGCAGCCCGAGCGGCGCGAGCACGTTGGCCCCGACGGAGCCGGTGCAGCCAGCGCCTTGCACCGACACGGTCGCCGGACAAGTCGTCGCGAGGCGGGCGAGATACGCGGATACGGCGCCGTCGACGATGGTGAACGAGCCGCCGAGCACCAGCTCTCCGTTCTGCAGCGTCGCCAGGCCGAGGGCGCCACCGTCGAGGCCGGTGCCGAGCGGCGACCACGACGCGCCGTTCCACCTGGCGATGCGGTCCACGGGCACGCCGCCGGCCGTCGTGAAATCGCCGCTCGCCACGAGGTCGCCGTTCGGCAATGTCGTCAACGCGGTGGCGCTGGCGTTCAGGCCCGCACCGAGCGGCGACCAAGCCGCGCCGTCCCAGCGCGCGACGTTGTTCGCGGCGATGCCGCCCGCCGTCGCGAACAGCCCACCGGGCACACCACTTCCCCGCCGCGACCTTCCCGAGGTCAGCTACCGCTCGGTCGCGGCGATGGTCGAGTTCCTGCGCTGAAGGCCTGCGAGAAATCGGCCTCCAAACGGACGTGCGCGCGGCATTGTCGCCATGATTGCGGGACCAGATGTTCCGCCCCGTTGCCAGGGCATTCGGCATCCCCACCTGGAGCCCATCCATGCGATCCTCGGCATCCCTCGCGCTCGTCGCTTCCTTGTGCGTGGCGGTGTGCGCCCAGCAGTCGATCGTCATCCCCAGCGGCTTCGCCACCACGGAAGCCAACGCGTCCAACTTCTTCCCGTGGGGGCGCACTGGTAACGGCCTGCGCCACCAGTGCATCTATGACAGCTCGCACTTCACCGGCCAGGGCGTCGTCGGTCCCGTGCTGATCACGGCGCTGAAGTGGCGGCCGACCGGCGGCGACGGTCTGTCCGTCTCCAGTTACACGGTCGGTTGCACCGTGCAGTTGTCGACCTGCCCTGTC
Source organism: Candidatus Kuenenia stuttgartensis (assembly GCA_945861365.1). Lineage (GTDB taxonomy): Bacteria > Planctomycetota > UBA1135 > UBA1135 > UBA2386 > UBA2386. Next base: position 1,385 of record CAMAUH010000409.1, on the reverse strand, counting down.
GACCAAGGATCGGTCAGCGGTGTGTTCGCGAACAATCGCGGTGCGGACGCCCTCACCGTCTTCAGCGGACCGGTCTCCTGGGTGGCGCAGGCAGCACAGCCCGGGCCGACGCCGTTCGGCATCGTCATCCCACTGCAGACGCCGTTCTCCTACGACCCGACGCAGGGTGATCTGAACATCGAGTGCGACCTGCCGATCCAGAGTTTCAACGGCGCGGGTCCGCAGCTCGACGTCGAGAGCGGCGCCGCCACGGCGCTGGCGAGCCGCGTCTACCTGAGCACCGGCTACCCGATGGGCAGCGGTACGGTGAACACCAACCACGCGGTCGTCGTCGAGGTGGTCTTCCAACCCCTCTCTGGCTACGCGTCGGCCATCCCGTACGGCAACGGGTGCATCCACCAACCCGACGTGTCGTCGTACGAGCGGTTCGCCTATGCCGCTGCCTTCGACCTCGGCAACACGTCGTTCAGCCTGGTGCGCGCCGGTGGCGGCTACTTGGCGATCCCCGGTCTTGCGGCCTTCGTGCCACCGAGCGCCGGGGCCACGCCATTGGCTCTCACCGACAACTCCGAGGCCACTGTGACCCTTTCCGCGCCGTTCGCGGTGGGCGCAACCGGGACCACGACGCAGCTCACCGTCTGTTCCAACGGCTTCATCTCGGCGGGGCCGGGCAACGGCAACGGCTACATGCCGATCGCTTCGATGTTCCTCAACGGTCCGGCAGCGTGTTGGAGTCTCGGGATGCACGACTTCAACCCCGCGGCTGCCGGTAGCGGCGCCGTGCTCTTCGAAGAGGTCGCCGGAGTCGCCTACGTCACATGGCAGGATGTCTACGACAACGGCGGCTCGAGTGTCGCGAACGCCAGCACGATGCAAGCGCAGTTCGACCTGGCGACCGGCATCGTGCACTACGTCTACCAGTCGATGAGTTCGCTCGGGAACGGCTTCCTGGTCGGCTATTCGGGGGGTGGTCCGTCGGCCGACCCGGGCAGCATGGACATCTCGGCGGCGTTGCCGAGCACGTACGTCGCGAGCGTGTTCGCGATCGAGCCGCTGACGCACTCGGCAGGCTCCCGCCCGGTGCTCGGGACCACGATCGCGCTGAACACGTCGAACGTGCCGCCGGGTGCGGTGCTCGGCCTCACGCTGCTCGGCACCACCGAGTTCACGACCGGCGTCGACCTGACGTTCCTCGGCATGCCAAGCTGCCGCGCCTACACGTCGCTGGATGCCAGCGTCGCGTTCGCGCCGGCCAGTGGGGCGGGCAGCCAGGCGCTGCCGATCCCGATCAACCCGGCGCTGGCCGGAGTCATCGTGTTGTCGCAGGGGGCGGCCTTCGCGCCCGGCATCAACACGTTCGGCTTCGTCACGTCGAACGGTCTGCG
>CAMAUH010000408.1 GCA_945861365.1 Candidatus Kuenenia stuttgartensis | reverse complement strand
ATGCGGTGCAGCCCGCCAAACCGCAGGCCGACGACGCTTGGGCCCCCCCACCAGGACAGAGCCCTTTCGATCAGGCCCCAACCGCAAGGACGCCGATAGCACCGGCAGTGGGAAGTGCGCGAACAGGCCAGGCTGGCGGCGACGGCAGCGACGCCGCGAGCGCCGAATTGGTGGCGATGGCCAACACCCTCGCCACCGCGCTGCGCAACATCGCCATCTATCCGGCCGGGCATCCGCGCTTCGCCACCGCTGCCGCCGATCTGGTGGCCCGGATGATCGCGCGCACGCAAGGCTGTCGCCCCCTGCTGATCGGCCAACGCGACAACCGGCTGATCGTCGACAACACCGCCATCCCTTCCGAAGTCGGGCAACCGGCGTGGTTGCGGCAGCGTTTCCGCGAAGCGGGCCTGCGCGGCATCGCGTTCACCGCCACCTGCACCGTCGACGACGTGGTCGAGTTCGGCAGCGTGCTGCGGCGCGCGCGCAATGGCGTGTCCTTCCTGTCGCTGTGGCCCGAGACGCACGACCGCGTGCGGGTGCACGACCTGGTCTTCGCCGGCGACTTCGTCGACACGCCAGCCGGAGACAGCGATGACGCGGGCCGCGATGCCGATGGCCCGGTCGATCTCGTCGGCACCACGCCCGCCCTCGCGGGCGCGATGCGACCGCCCGCCGACCAGGCGACGCGGCGTCTGCGCCAGGCCACGCGCGAACGACTGGCGGCCGACGAAGCCGTCACGGCCCGCCTGGCCGAGATCGAGGCGCGATGCGCGCACCCGGCGAACGAACCGGGCCAGGAGTTCGATCTGCTCGCCGCGGTGACGGCCATGCTGCCCGCCGACGTCGCAGCACAGCCGGAAGTGGTCGTCGACACCGTGCGCAAGGTGCTCGATCGCATGGCCGCCGACCTGCCGACGCTGCTGCAAGGCAACGGCCAGGTGCGCGGCGCCGATGTGCTGCGCATCGCGATGGGCGTGGCGCGCAAGTACTTCCGGGTCGACGTTCCCGAGCAGATGCCGGCCCGCGACCTGCCCTCCGGCCGGCCCCAGGATGACGCGATCGATGCGAACCTGGAGAAGCTGCAGCTCGAACTCGCGGCGCTGCCAGCAGTCGCCTGCCCGCCCCTGCCCTTGGCCGCCGAACTGCGGGCCGACGCGCCGCGGCTGGCGACGGAACTGCTCGGCATCCACCTGCACACGTTCACCAACACCGAACGCCCCGAAATGAAGGCGAAGGCGCGGCAACGCCTCGTGCAGATGTTCGAGCAGCTCGATGCCGGCCGCACGCAGGTGCTGCAGGCCTACCTCGGTCGCCCGCACGAACCGGCACCGGGCGGCGACCGGCTGCGGTCGGAGCTGCTGAAGATGGTGCAGGAAGCCGGCCAGCGGGAATGGCTGCTCCAGCACGCCTATGTCGACGCGACGTTCGTCGCCAAGAGCTTCCCCGAGTCGCTGTGGCTGGCCGCGCGCGTGCTCGATGCGCGGCCGGAGCATCGCGCGATCCTGCGCCAGGGTCTCGAAGCACTGTCGCTGGTGATCGCCGCCGGCGGCACCGCCGCCGCCAGCAAGACCGGCGTACTGCGCGACCCGATGGTGGTCGAGATGCTGCTGCGCGTCGACGGTGGGGTCGCGTCGGAGTTGCTGCAGGTCGCCGCGCAATCGACCGCCGAGATCCGTCGACTGCTGGTCGCGCACCTGCTCGGCGCCGGTCTGCCACCGGCCGAAACCGCGGTGCTGTGCGCGATCGAACCGGCCGAAGCCGTGCCGGTGCCGTTCCTGCGCGAACTGCTGCGCGCGAGCCGCGCGGGCCGTTTCGACGCGAAGGTGCGCGAGGCCACCGGAGCCCTGTTGCGCAGCGTGGTGGCCGACGGCCTCGAGCAGCTGCCCGAAGCCCGGCTGCTCGACGCGATCACGAACCTGCGCCACGTGCCCGACGACGAGACGCGCTGCCTGCTCGACACCCTGACGACGCACCGACGCCTGTGGCAACTCGACAGCCGCGCGCGGGCCATCCGTCGCTGTGCCCGCCAGGTGCAGGCCGAACTGGCCGCCGGAGCCGGCCGATGAACGCCACGCCGACTGCGACAGCGCCCGACCACACCACGATCGCCACGCTGCTGGTCGACGAGCTGGTGGCGGCCCTGGTCAACACGCGCATCTACCTCGCCAACCATCCGCGCGTCGAGACCTCGCTGACGGCCGCCCTGCGCCGCCTCGGCGAACTCGTCGACCTGACGCAGGATCCGGTCTGCATCGCCGGCATCGATGGCCTGGTGGTGTTCCAGCAACGGCCATTGCTCGGCGCCAGCATGAGCGCTGCCCGCCTGCTCGGGGCGCTGCAGCTATGGGGTGCCGGCGGCCTCGAGCTGCGGCGCGCGACGACGCTGTCGGAACTCGGCGAGCTGCTCGCCGGCCTCGCCACGCGGCCGCGGCCCGGCCAGGACCTCGCGGCGTTGAACGCGCAACTGGTGGAGCGCCAGTGCCGCAACGTCCGCCTGCTGCCGCCGTACGTGGACGCGCTCGGCCTGCTGCAGAAGACGACGTCGACCAACATCCGCGTCGGCGTGCACTTCTACCAATCGATCGTCGACCTGCTGCAGACGGTGACCGTGTCGGTGTGCCGCGGTGGCCAGATCGACTTCGGCCCGGTGCAGGGCCAGGCGGAGCAGATGCTGCGCCAACTGGAGGAGAACGACACCGCGCTGCTCAGCCTCGCTCGGCAGGACCAGTACGACGCCTTCACGTTCGGCCACTCGGTGCGCGTCGCGATCCTCAGCCTCAACTTCGCGCGCACGTTGACCGACGATCGCGAACTGCTGATCCGCATCGGCACCGCCGCACTGCTGCACGATGTCGGCAAGTCGCTGATCCCGTTCGAACTGCTGCATTCGACCGGCACGCTGGACGCCGAGCAGCGGCGCGCGATGAACCGCCACAGCGATCTGGGCGCCGAGTGCCTGCTCGACCACCACGACTCCGATCCGCTGGCGATCGCCGCGGCCTTCGCCCACCACCGCAGCCCCGACGGTTCGGGCTACCCGCGCACGCTGCACGAACACGAGACGACGATGGTCACGTCCATCGTCAAGATCTGCGACATCTACGAGGCCCTGACCGCGGCACGTCCCTACAAGCAGCCGATGTCGCCGATCCGCGCCTACCGCGTGATGCTGGCGATGGGCGACAAGCTCGACCGCCGGCTGCTGAAGCAGTTCGTGCAGGGCAACGGCATCCATCCGGCCGGCCAGTTCGTGGAGCTGGACGACGGCGAGGTGGCCGTGGTGCGCCGACAGAACGCCGACCCCCTGCAGCCGGTGGTAGCACTGGTCGATCGGCCGGACGCGATGGTCACGGTCGAGGAGGAGCAGCTGCTCGACCTCAGCCAGATCGAGTGCTGCGGCGCCCGCGCGATCCTCCGCGACCTGACGCCGCAGGAAGTGGAACAGCGGCTGGCCGATCGACCGCCGCGTACGCGCCGCGAACCGCCGCCGAGCGCACCACCACATCCGCCGAAGCCCGAGCCGCCGCCGACCCAACCAGCGCAGAAGCAGATCGTCAACCCGTTCCGCTGGGACTGACGAAGCACCTCGCCGTCACCGCCCGACCGGCTCGCCGTCGGCCTTCGCCGCCGGCACCTTGTGCTTCTTGAACCACGTCTCCGTGTAGAGCATGCGGCGGATGCGGTTGCTCGGATGCCGCGTGCCGGCACCGTGGTACTCGTCCTGGATGCGCACCAGCACGCTGTCGACCTTGCGCAGCTTCAGCGCCTGGTAGTACTCCTCGGTCTGCGCCATCGGCGTGCGCAGGTCGAGCTCGCCGGTGATCAGCATCGTCGGCGTCGTCACGTTGCCGACCAACCGCAGCGGCGAACGCTGCCAGTGCTCGGTGACGTCGTCCCACGGCAGCTGCTTGAAGTTCGTGTACCACCACGCGCCATCGGTGGTGCCGACGAAGCTGATCCAGTTGATGACGGGGAACATCGACACCGCGGCGCGGAAACGGTTCGTCGAGCCGACGATCCAGCAGGTCAGCACACCGCCGCCGCTGCCGCCGTAGACGAACAGGTTGTCGGCGTCGGTGTTGCCGCGCGCGATCACCGCGTCGACGCCGGCCATCAGGTCGTCGTAGTCCTTGCCCGGGTAGCTGTTCTGGATGCCGCACGCGAACGCCTTGCCGTAGCCGGTGCTGCCGCGC
>CAMAUH010000407.1 GCA_945861365.1 Candidatus Kuenenia stuttgartensis | reverse complement strand
TGACCGGCTGCACCGCCTCGCGCAGGCGTTCGACCATCGCGCGCCGCACGCGCGCCAGCAGGCGCCGATGCGCCCACAGCTCGCGGCCGCCGCAGCGCGCGCGCATCGCGGTGCCCTCGGCCTGCAGTGCGCGCAGCGCTTCGTCGTCGGCGTCGACGACCGCATCGCACCACACCGGCAGCACCGCTTCGAGCCGGCCGCGCCACGCATCGATCGGCGTGCGCGGCGCGCCGGCCGCGAACCAGCGGTCGCCGGCGCGTTCGGCGCGCCCGTCGCCGGCCAGCTCGGCGAGCCACGGTTCCCACGCCGGCGTCACCTCGCGGTCCTCGAGCCAGCCCATCCAGCCGAGCGCTTCGTGCAGTTCGGCGGCCGTGCGCGGTTCGGGCCAGCACTCGCTCGCCACCTGCTGCATCGCCGCCGCGTCGAGTTCGCTGTCGGCATCGCGCGCGCTGGCGGGCCGCGCGCCGCGCTGCGCGCTGGCGACCGCCTGCGTGCGCCGTTCCTCCAGCGGCGCGTCGTCGAGGAACGCGTACGGCATCGCGTGCAGGATGCCGTCGGCGAACGGCGACGGCTCGCTGCGTTCGCACTCGCGCAGTTCGATCGTGCCGTCGCGCATGCGCACCAGCAGCGCCAGGAAGCCGTCGACGTCCATCGCCTCGTGCAGGCAGTCGTCGATCGTCTGCGCCACCAGCGGATGTTCGCGCGGCACCGGCAGCGGCCCGGGCGGCAGCGTCTCCGGACAGGCCTGCGCCTGCGGGAACGCGGCGGCGAGCGCATCGTCGGCGCGGAAGCGCAGCAGCGGGGCCGGCACCCGCTTGCCCGAGCGCGATCGCTCGACCAGCAGCGAACGCGTGACGTTCCAGCGCCAGCGCGCCTGGAACATCGGCGCCTGCAGCAGCGCCTGCACCAGCACGTCCATCGCGGTGTTCGGATGCAGGAACGACCACACGTCCGCCAGCGGGAAGCTGTGCATCGGCCCGAGCGACACCAGGATCGCTTCCTCGTTGGCGGCGGCTTGCAGCTCGAAGCCGAAGCCGACGCAGAAGCGTTTGCGCAGCGCGAGGCCGAGTGCGCGATTCAGGCGCGAGCCGAACGGACTGTGCAGCACCAGCTGCTGGCCACCGGTCTCGTCGAAGAAGCGTTCGAGCACCAGCCGATCGCGCGTCGGTGCGCCGCCGAGCGCCGCGGCGCCGTCGCGCAGGTACTCGGCGAGCTGCTCGGCGGCCGCCGGGGCGAGCTCGCATTCGCGCTGCAGCCAGCAAGGGTCGGCGCCGTGCTCGCGGACCGCGGCGGTGGCGATGCAGAGTTCGTCGCTGCGCGACGGGCCCTCGGCGATCCAGAACGGCAGGCTCGGCGGCACGCCGTGCGCATCGGCGACCCGCAGCACGCTGCTGCCGATGCGGCGGATCTGCCAGCTCTGCGCGCCGAGCTGGAACACGTCGCCGACCGAACTCTCGATCGCGAAGTCCTCGTGCACGGTGCCGACCGGGCTGTCGTCGTGGTCCATGACGACCTGCCAGTCGGCGACGTCGGGGATGGCGCCGCCGCACAGGATCGCCGTCAGCCGCGCGCGGCGCGTGCCGCGCACCGTGCGATGCACGGGATCGCGATGCAGCAGCGCTGCGCGGCCGCCGGCATGCAGCGCCAGCACCGCGTCGAAGCGATCGCGCGGCAACTGCGCATAGGGCGCTGCGTGCTGCACCAGCGCGAACAGTTCGTCCTCCGGCCACACCGCGTCGCAGCAGGTGGCGACGACCTGCTGCGCCAGGATGTCGAGCGGATGCAGCGGCTGCAGCGTGCGGTCGAGCTGGCCGTGCCGCACCGCGTACAGCAGGGCGGCACAGGCGACGAACTCGTCGCGCGTCAGCGGGAACAGCCGGCCCTTCGGCGTCTTCGCCAGCGCGTGGCCGGCGCGGCCGACCCGCTGCAGGAACGCCGCGATCGACGCGGTCGGGCCGATCTGCACGACCAGGTCGACGTCGCCGATGTCGATGCCGAGCTCGAGCGAGTTGGTGGCGACCAGCGCGCGCAGGCTGCCGGACTTCAGCCGCTGCTCGGCGTCGAGGCGGCGCGCCTTCGACAGCGAGCCGTGGTGGCTGGTGACCAGGTCCTTGCCGAGCAGGTCGCCCAGCCGCGCCGCGACCCGTTCGGCCATCTTGCGGGTGTTGGTGAACACCAGCGTCGTGCGGTGTTCGCCGACCAGCGCCTGCAGGCGCGTGAAGATCTCGGTCCAGTGCTCGGTCGTGCAGATCGTGCCGAGTGGGGCGCCGGGCAGTTCCAGCGCCAGGTCGAGCTGGCGGCGGTGGCCGATGTCGACGATCGCGCACGGGCGGCCGGTGCCGGCCAGCAGCGCCGCGGTGGCTTCGATCGGCCGCTGCGTCGCCGACAGGCCGATGCGCTGCAGGTGGCCGCCGTGTCGGGCGACCAGGTGCGTGAAGCGTTCGCAGCTCAGCGCGAAGTGGCTGCCGCGCTTGCTGGCCGCGATCGCGTGGATCTCGTCGACGATCAGCGTGCGCGCGGTCGCCAGCATCGTGCGGCCGCGCGCGCTGGTCAGCAGGATGTACAGCGACTCCGGCGTGGTGACGAGGATGTGTGGCGGGCGGCTCGTCATCGCGGCGCGTTCGCGGCTCGGCGTGTCGCCGCTGCGCACGGCCACGCGCACCTCCGGCAGCGACGGGTCGAGCGCGCGCAGTTCGGCGAGCGGCTGCTGCAGGTTCTTCTGCACGTCGTTGCCGAGCGCCTTCAGCGGCGACACGTAGACGACCTGCAGTTCGTCGCGCAACGCGGGGCCTTGCCGCAGCAGGCCATCGAGCGCGTGCAGGAACGCCGCCAGCGTCTTGCCCGAGCCGGTCGGTGCCGCGATCAGCATGTGTTCGCCGGCGGCGATGCGCGGCCAGCCCTGCTGCTGCGGCGGCGACGGTTGGCCGAGCCGGTCGCGGAACCAACGGGCGACGGTCGGGTGGAAGGCGGCGAGCACGCGCCGACCATAGCGCGCGGCGCGGGTGGGTGGGGGCCGCGGCTTTGGCCTTGCCCCGGCGGCGCCCGGCGCGTCTCGTGCCCCGCCGTGACGCCGTCGCCCGCCCCTGCCCTGCCACGCATCGTCGTGCGTTCGCTGCTGCTCGTGCTGGTCTACGGCCTCGTCGCCGCAGCGGTGGTGGCGTGGGAGCTCGCCAACCCCGAACCGCTGCGCAGCTGGCTGCAGGAACGCGCCCGCGATCTCGACTCGGCGTGGGAAGTGTCGTGGTGGCTGCTCAGCGATCTGGGCCACGGCGAGACCTTCGTGGTGCTGCTGCCAGCGATCCTGGTGCTGAGTGGTTCGCGCCGCCGCTTCCAGGATGCGACCTGTGCTGCGGTGTTCGCGGGGCTGCTGGCGAACGTCATCAAGCTGCTGGTCATGCGCGACCGGCCGGAACCCGGGGGCTCGTACTCGTGGCCGTCGGGCCACACGACCACGGCGGTCGCGGTCGCCGTCGCTCTGCAGGGCTGGCGGCCGGCGATCACGGCCGGTGGCTGGCTCGGCGCGATCGGCGTCGGCATCAGTCGGGTGATGCGCGGTCGGCACTGGCCGGGCGACGTGGCGGCCGGGCTCTGTGTCGGTCTGGTGTCGGGAATGTTGGCGAAGCGGCTGCCGCTGCTGTTGCCGGAGTGGTGCGAGCGCATGCACGTGCGCTTGCTGCTGGCGGGCGCGATCACCGTCGGTTGGTTCGGTTGGTTCCTGGTGCAGCCGTCGGCGCGCGAGGTGCAGCCGTTGATCGCGCTGCTGCCGGCGGCCGCCTGCGCGCTGTGGGCCTGCGGGCATCTGCACGAAGCGTGGCCGTGGGGCACTGCGCGCGCGCGGCGGCTCGGCGACCTGGCGCTGTTCCTGGTGGTGTTCGCGATCGGCCGCGCCGGGGCGTCGGCGCTGGCGTTGCTCGACGTCGACGAGCCGCGCTTCGCCACCGCGTCGCGCACGATGCTGACGATCGGCGACTGGATCGTGCCGTGGTTCAACGGCGTCGAGCGCTTCGACAAGCCGGTGTTCATCTACTGGCTGCAGGCCGCGGCGATGGCGGTGCTGGGCATGAACGAAAGCGCGGCGCGGCTGCCGTCCGCGCTCGGCGTGGCGATGGCGGCAGTGGCCACCGCGGCGATCGCGCGGCGGCTCGGGCTGTCGCCGTGGGCCGCGTGGTTCGCCGGGCTGATCGCGGGCACCGCGCCGATC
>CAMAUH010000406.1 GCA_945861365.1 Candidatus Kuenenia stuttgartensis | reverse complement strand
CGGCAGGCGCGCACGGCCGCGCGCTGCTGGCGCTGCTCGCCGGACGTCGCGTAGCGCTTCAGGTCCTTCCACAGCTTCTTGTTCTTGTTGACCAGCGCCCCGAGCACGCCGTCGGCGAGTTGCCGCTGCACGCCATCGGTGGCTTCGTCCTTCAGGAACTGCTCCAGCAGCGGCAGGTCGTGCGGCTCCAGCAGGCCGGCGCGGGCGACCAGCAGCTTGGCGCCGACCGCCCGCAGGTCGTGGATCTTGCTGCTCCACAGCGTGCGCACGAACGCGGTCATCTGGGCGCGGCCCATCTGCGGGTGCGCCTTGGCGAGGTCCTCGGCCGCCGCGGACGCTTCGGCGTCGTTGGCGCCGAGGAAGGTCTGCCCTGGGCCGAACTGCTGCTGCAGCGTGGCGGCGGTGGTGGGCGATCCCTTGGTCTGCAGACGTTGGCGCAGCAGCGATTGCTCGCGCGCGAAGTTCATGCTCATACGCTCGGCTTCCGGGTCAGGTGTTCGATCATGTCGAGCTTGGTGACGATGCCGAGCACGCGGCGTTGGTCGTCGACGACCAGGGCCACCTCGCCTCGCTCGAAGATGCGCGGCAGTTCGCTCGCGGGGGCGTGCGGTGCGATGGTCTAGACCTTGCGCACCATCACTTCGGCGATCGACGTCACGCCGGTCGCGTCGCCCTCGACGAGCACGCGCAGCGCGTCGCTCTCGGTCAGGATGCCCGCCAGCTTGTCGTGGTCGGTGACCGGCACCTGCGAGAAGCCGCGCTCCTTGAACAGCGTGACGGCCTTGCTCAGCGGGTCGGCGACGTCGACGGTGACGACGTCGCGGCGCGGCATCGCGCGCATCAGCTCGGCGATCGTGCCGACCGCCCAATCCTCCTCGAGGAAGCCGTTCTCGCGCATCCAGCGGTCTTCGACGAACTTCGTCATGTAGTTGCGCACGCCGTCGGTCAGCAGCGTCAGGATGCGCGCGCCCTTCTTGAAGTCCTTCGCGACCTGCATCGCCGCCCACACCCCCGAACCGCAGGAGCCACCGACCAGCAGCGCCTCCTGGCGGATCAGCTGGCGCGCGACGCGGAAGCTGTCCTTGTCGTTGGACTTGACCCAGCGATCGACCAGCGAACGGTCGAGCACGTCGGGGATGAAGTCGTAGCCGATGCCTTCGACCTTGTAGCTCTTGATCGGGCCGGGGCCGGCCAGGATCGAGCCCTCGGGGTCGACGCCGATGATCTGGCAATGCGGGATGCGCTTCTTCACGGCGCGCGCGACGCCGGTGATGGTGCCACCGGTGCCGGCCGTCATGACGATCGCGTCGCACTGGTTGTCGAGCTGGTCGCAGATCTCGACGCCGGTGCCCTCTTCGTGCGCCAGCGGGTTGGACGGATTGGCGTACTGGTCGAGGATGTGCGAGTTCGGGATCACCTGCTGCAGCCGCTTGGCCACACCGATGTGGCTCTCGGGCGAATCCCACGCGGCTTCGGTGGGGGTGCGGATGATCTCGGCGCCGAGCGCTTCGAGCACCACCTGCTTCTCGCGCGACATCTTCTCCGGCAGCGTGATGATCATCCGGTAGCCGCGCACGGCGGCGGCCAGGGCGAGGCCGATGCCGGTGTTGCCGGAGGTCGGTTCGATCAGCGTGTCGCCGGGCTTGATGCGCCCCGACTTCTCGGCATCGAGCAGCATGCGCACGCCGATGCGATCCTTGACCGAGCCGCCCGGGTTCAGGAACTCGCACTTGGCGAGCAGTTCTTGGCCGAGATGCCGGCCGATGCGGGACAGGCGGACGATCGGCGTGTTGCCGACGGTCGACAGGATCGAGTCGTGGATGCGCGGCATGCGAAAGAGGACGGGGATCTAAGCAGGCCGCAGGCACGAAGGGAAATGCGCGCTGCAGCCTTGTCGTCGCGCGGTGCGCTGCGCATCGTCTGCCGCCCCGTGAACGAGCCCCTGCCACCCAACTCCCCGCCGCCCGAGCCCGTGCCCCCGGTCGCCCACTCCGAGGCTCCGGCTGCCGGAGCTGCCGCCAACGCCGAACCGAGCGGTGAAGGTGCCGAGCCAGCTGGTGATGGAGCACCCGGTGATGGAGCACCTGGCGAAGGGGCGCGTCGTCGCCGCCGCCGTCGCCGCCGTCGCCGCGGCGGTGCAGGTGGCGCCGAAGGTGGCGAAGGTGGCGCACCTTCTGCACCAGAAGGTGCAGAAGGTGAAGGTCCAGCGGTTGGCGAAGGTGCGCCGGCCGAGGGTGGGCCCGGGCCGCGCCCGCAGCAGCCGAGGCAGCCGAGGCAACCGCGTCCGCCGCGGCAGCCGCAGCAGCAACAACAGCAACAACAGCAGCGCCGCGAGCACCCGCGGCGGTCCGAGGGGCGCGGCGGCCACCAGCCGCACCGCCGCGATTCGGAGCATTCGGCCATGCTCGCCGTGAAGGCGCTCGCCGACATGGCGCACACTCTGCTGCACATCGAAGGCGTCGATCCGCTGGCGATGCCGCGCTACCTCGAGCTGAACCTGCGCGTGCCGCTCGATGGCGGCAACGACATCCGCCACGCCGCGGGCACCGCGGTCGAGCAGATCACGCAGCGCGTGCGCGAAGTGCGCGAGCACGAGAAGGCGCTGCGGCCGGGTGCCGTCTACAGCTACTTCGCCAACAGCTCGCACGCCGAAGGCTGCCGGCCGACCGAACCGCGCCACGTCTTCGACGGCTACTCGTCGACGGGCAAGCCGATCTTCAGCGACTTCGTCACGATGGCGATCGAACGCAAGGATCCGCACATCGAGCAGCTGCTCGCCGGTGAGGAGATCGTGCTGACGCGCGTGACGATGGGCCGCGTGCTGCGCACCCAGCAGCTGGCCGAGTTCGGCGGCAACTCGCCGGTCTACAAGATCCTCGGCCAGGTCGACGCCGGCCTGTTCCGCGTGCTCGGCGCCGCCGGCCGCTGCGCGTTCAGCTTCCAGCTGCTGCGCGGCACGACGCTGGAAGGGCGCGTGCGCCTGCGGCTGCACCCGGTCGGCGCGGTCGACCCGATGGACCTCGCCGATCCGGCGCTGCTGCAGATCCTCAACCGGTTCCAGCGGCACCTCGACGTCGAGGCGCTGCGCCTGCAGGGCCAGCTGCAGCACGGTGAGGTCGACGAGGAAGCGTTCGTGCTGCCGATGCTGAACGAGTTCGCGCAGCGCCTGCAGAGCCGCACGCGCAGTGCCGGCCGCCGCACGCAGCACGGCCTCGAGCGCAGCGAGGAAGGCCAGCGGCCGACGTCGCGCGCCTACCCGGACGCCGCCGAAGCGAGCGACGGCGCGATCCTGTGGGATCTCGACCAGAACACGATCGTGGTGCTCGGCGGCAAGGGCCGCGTGCACGTGTTCACGCCGCAAGGCAAGCACGTCACCTCGGTGATGATGCAGGGCCACGCGATCGAGCGCCGGCAGCACATGGGGCGCTGGCGCCTCGCCGAGCCCGAGGAGCGCGGCGAGTTCCGCATCCAGATCAAGCGCCTGGTCGCTTCCGGCGATACCGCGACGCATGGTGATGATGCGGTGGCGCCGGCCCAGCCGCCGAACGGGGCGTGAGCGTGGCGCCGCGCATCGGCATCGTCACCATCAGCGACCGCGCCTCGTCGGGCGTCTACGCCGACGAGTCGGGGCCGGCGATCGAAGCCGCGCTGCGCGACTACCTGGTGACGCCGTGCACGTTCGAGCTGCGGCTGGTGCCCGACGAGCCGCCGCAGATCGAAGCGGCGCTGCGCGAGCTCGCGGCACTCGGTTGCTGTCTCGTCTGCACCACGGGCGGCACCGGGCCAGCGCTGCGCGATGTGACGCCGGAAGTGATCCGCGCCGTGTGCACGAAGGAGTTGCCGGGGTTCGGTGAGCAGATGCGCGCCGCCTCGCTGCGCGCCGGCGTGCCGACCGCGATCCTGTCGCGGCAGACCGCGGCGATCCTCGAGCGCACGCTGGTGGTCACCCTGCCGGGCAAGCCGGCGGCGATCCGCGTCTGCCTCGACGCGGTGTTCCCGGCCATCCCGTACTGCATCGACCTGATCGGCGGCCCGCGCCTCGAAGGCAATCCGGCCGTCGTGCAGGTCTTCCGACCGAAGGCGAAGTGAAGGACGAACGACGATGACGCAGACGATGACGAAGGAGCAGTTCGTCGAGCTGTTGCGGCCGCTGGCGCAGGCGCTGCAAGGGCTCGATGTCGATGCCGCCGATGCGGCGGCGA
>CAMAUH010000405.1 GCA_945861365.1 Candidatus Kuenenia stuttgartensis | reverse complement strand
GAACTCGGCGTCGGCGACCGGGATCGGCAGGCGCACTTCTACACAGGCGGTGTCGAACACGGTGGCGAGGCGCTGGCCGGGCTGCACCGTCTGGCCGAGGTCGGCCATCACTGCGCGCACGCGGCCGGCGAACGGCGCGCGGATGCGGGTGCGCAGGCGATCCCGTTCGCACTTCTGCAGCAGCGCCGCAGCGGCGGCGAGTGCTGCCTCGGCGTCGCGGATCTGCGGGGCCCGGGTCGCCAACGCGTCCGGCGCACGATCGCCTTCGAGTTGCTGCCAGGCGCGGATCGCCGCTTCGCTCTCGGCGCGTTCCTGCAGCAGGCGCAGCTCCGCGCGCGCGACCGCCGACTTCTGCTGTTCGATCGCCAGCGCGTAGTCGGTGTCGTCGAGCGTGACCAGCACGTCGTCCGCCGCGAAGAAGCCACCGGCGCGCAGCATCGGGTGCGTCTCGATGATGCGGCCGCCGACCTCGGCCGACACGTCGACCGTGCGGTACGGCTCGGCGGTGCCGTGCGTCGTCACCTCGAGCGTGATGTCCTCGGCGCGCACGGTCGCGAGCCGCACGGCCGGGCGCGTATCGACGCCGGCAGTGACCAGCGGTTTCGGCGCCTGCTTGAAGATGCGCAGGCTCAACATCGCGGCGCCGGCGAGCAGGCCGAGCGCCACCAGGATCTGCAGGAGGATGCGAAGGAAGGTCACTGGCCGGCTCCGTCGGCGGTCTGGCCGTAGCCGCCGCCCAATGCGAGGAAGAGATCGATGCGGTTCTCGAGGCGCGCGCGTTCGATGCCGATGCGCGCGGACTCGGCCTGGAAGGCCTGGCGTTGGCCATCCGCGACGGTGAGGAAGTCGGTGAGGCCGGCCTGGTAGCGCTGGCGCGCGAGGTCGCGCGCGGCCGTGGCGTGCCGCGCGGCGGCGGCCAGGTGTTCGCGGCGTTCGGCGAGGCGCTCGTCGGTGGTCAGCACGTCCTCGACCTCGGCGAAGGCGCGCAGCACCGCGCCGCCGTAGTTGGCGAGCGCTTCGACGCGCAGTGCTTGCCGGCGCGCGACCTCGGCCTGCAGCGCGCCGCCGCGGAAGATCGGCTCGAGCAGGTTGGCGCCGAGGCCCCAGACGCGGAAGTCCTTGTCGGTGAGGTCGGCGAGATCGAGGCTCGTCGTGCCAGCGCTGCCGGTCAGCGACAACGCGGGATACAGCGAAGCACGTGCGGCTTCGATGCGGCAGCCGGTGGCGGCGACGCGCCGTTCGGCGGCGACCAGGTCCGGCCGCCGCTGCAGCAGCTCGCCGGGCAGGCCGGCGGGCACCAACGGCAGCGCCGCCGGCATCGCGTTGCCGGTGCCGGTGCGGCCATCCGGATAGCGGCCGGCGAGCACGTCGAGATGGCGCAACGTGCGCTGCAGCACTTCGCGGCGCTGCGCGATGGTCGCCTCGGCATTGGCGAGGTTGGTCTCGGCCAGATGCACGTCGAGGGCCGGCCGCACCCCGCGACGGAAGCGGTCGCGCACGTCCGCGGCGGTGGCGCGGAACGCGGCGACGGTCGCTTCGGCGAGATCCAGCTGCTGGCGCGCTTCGATCGCGGCGAACCAACCGCGGCAGATCTGGCCGAGCAGGCTCAGGCGGGCGCCGTGGAAGTCGGCGAGCGCCACCTGCTGGTCGGCGATCGCCGCCGATTCGCCGGCGCGCAGGCGGCCCCACACGTCGAGTTCCCAGCGCACGTTCAGGCTCAGCCCGTAGGTGGACACCGTCGTCGACGGCACGCCGCCGCCGCCGAACGGGAAGCCGAGGAACAGGCGGCGCGAACGGTTGGCGTTGAGGCCGGCGTCGACCTCGGGCCACAGCGGTGCGCCGGCGATGGTGCGCGCGGCGGCGAGGGCCTCGAGGCGGGCGATGGCGGCGCCGAGGTCGCGGTTGTGGTCCAGCGCCTGCTCCATGAACGCGTCGAGACCGGCGTCGCCGAACGCCTTCCACCAATCCTGTCGCAGCGGTGGTGCGGCGGTGGGAGCTTCGCTGGCCCACTGCCGCGGCAATTCGAGCGCGAGCTCGGCGGGTGGGGTGGGTGGCGGCGCCGTGCCGCAGGCAGCCAGCACGGCAAGTGCCAGCAAGCGACGGCAGTGGGACGGCTGGTTCATCGGCGGTTCCTCTTCGCGGCGGGCGATCGCTTCGCGCGGGTGGGTGTCGGCGCGGGGGCGGCGGCGATGCCGGCGGCGGTGAACGCGACCAGCTGCTCGACGACGGTGTCGACGTCGTTGGCGTCGCACAGCCCGCCGGTCAGGTGCGCGAGCCCGTCGTCGGCGTGCAGCGTGTGCGCCATGGCGCCGGCCATGAAGTGCAGGCGCCACCACAGCGTGGCGGCGTCGTGGCGTGGCAGCGACTTCCGCAAGGTCGACTCGAAACGCGTCCCGAGATCGCGGAATTGCTCGGCCAGGAACACGCGCAGGAACGGCGGCTGGTCGAACATCATGCGGCCGAACATGCGGCAGAAGGCGCGCGCCGGTGCTTCATGGCCGGCCGGGCAGTTCGCCGCGGTGGGGAAGGCCGGCTCGACGAAAGCGCGCACGACGTCGGCGACCGCGGGCCGCGCCGGCAGCGCGTCGAGGCGGCGGCGGCGCTCGTCGTTGATCGGCCCGATGCGCCGCTGCAGCGCGGCCATCGCCAGCCGTTCCTTGCTGCCGAAGTGGTAGTTGACCGCGGCGAGATTGGCCTTGGCGCGCGTCGTCAGCTGCCGCAGCGACGTCGCGTCGTAGCCGTGTTCGGCGAACAGCGCTTCGGCGGCGTCGAGGATCGTCGTCCTGGTCTCTGGTCCGGTCATCGGGGCGGGCACGCTAGCGAGACGAACGATCGATTCAAACGAACGTTCGATCGGGAGTGCGGCCATGGACGGCGGCCGCGCGGTCGGGCTTCCCGCGACGCTGGCTCAGCTGGCGAGTTCGCTGGCGAGGGCCCGGGCCAGGTACTCGTGCTGTTCGCGGCTCTGGTAGATCTGCGGCGACAGCCGCAGCAGGCGCAACCGCGGCCGTTCCCACCGCATCACCGGCACTTCGATGCGGTGGCGGTCGTACAGCGCGACCTGCAGCGGATCGCGGCCGGTGCGGGGTTCGCCGGGTGCGTCGCTCGGCGGCAACGGCACCGCGGCCAGCGAGCCCAGCATCGCGTCCGGTGCCGGGCTCGCGATGCCGAGCGTGCGGCACAGCAGGTCGCGCCCGGCACACGCGAGGTCGTGGTTGTGCCGCTGCAGCGCCGGCAGGCCACCGGGCAGCAGGCTCGCGAGGAAGTGCAGGGCGGTGGGCACGCACAGGAACGGCGTCATGTCGTCGGTGCCGGTGAAGTCGAACTCGAGCCGGAAGCGCGAGCGGTCGCGGCGCGGTGAGTTCGCGCCGTGGCTGATCTGCAGCGGGCGGATGCGTTCCTGCCGGTCGCGCCGCACGTACAGCAGCGCCGAGCCCTTCGGTGTGCAGAGCCACTTGTGGCAGTTGCCGGTGTAGTAGGCGACGCCGAGCTGCTCGAGCTGCAGCGGCAGCATGCCGGGCGCGTGCGCGCCGTCGACCAGCGTGTCGATGCCGCGCGCGGCCAGCGCCTGCACGATCGGCGCGATCGGCAGCACGAGGCCGGTGGGGCTCGTCACGTGGTCGATCAGCAGCAGCCGCGTGCGTTCGCTGCAGGCGCCGAGCACGGCGTCGGTGGCCTGCTGCGGGTCGTCGATCGGGAACGGGATCGCGGCGACCACGACGCGGGCGCCGGTGCGGGCCGCGACGTGGTCGAGCACGTTGCGGCAGGAGTTGTACTCGTGGTCGGTGACCAGCAGTTCGTCGCCGGGCGCGAACTGCAGCGAGCGCAGCACGGTGTTGACGCCGGCGGTGGCGTTGGGCACGAACGCGAGGTCGTCGCCGCTGCAGCCGACCAGTTCCGCCAGCGTCGCGCGCGCGCCGTCGAGCAGGTCCTCGAGCTCGCGATGCATGAAGCGCACCGGTTCGCGCTCCATGCGTTCACGCAGCCGCTGCTGTTCCTGCAACACGACGCGCGGGCAGGCGCCGAAGCTGCCGTGGTTCAGGTAGACGACGTCCGGCGCGAGATCCCAGTGGCTGGCGAACGGGGACGGTGCGGGCAGCTGCATCGGTGCAGCATCGACGGCTGCGCGGCCGACAGCCAGGGTCAGCTCACTGCACGGGCACGGCGACGCGCACCTTCGGCTTGCCGATCGCGGCGTCGTC
>CAMAUH010000404.1 GCA_945861365.1 Candidatus Kuenenia stuttgartensis | reverse complement strand
ACGGCCGGCACCCGGCGCGGTGGCGCGCAGCCTCGAGCCGGTGCTGGGGGACACGTTCGAGTTCTGGTTCGACACGCGCGACGGCAAGGGTGAGGAGGCTGGGTTCTTCACGCCCGTGCTGACGTGGGGCGAGAGCGGTCTCGCGCTGGTCCAGGAGCCCGACGAACCGGGGCGCTACCGCGCCGAGATGGTCGCGCGCAGCCTGAGCGGCCGCACCGCCACCGGCAGCCACGACTACGAACTCGCCGCCAATCCCGATCTCGAGCCCTGGCCGACGAGCTGGAAGGACTTCGATCCGAGCAAGCTGGTCGGCACGTGGTCGCAGTGGAAGGTCACCGGGCCGCAGCAGTACGCCGACCTGAAGCTGACGCACGAGGTCAGCGCGACGACGGCGAGCAACCTGTTCCCGGTGCAGACCACCGGCGGTCCGACCGGTACCGAGATCGAGACCAAGAACTTCTGGTTCTTCGAATGGCGCGGCTTGCCGAGCCTGCGCATCGTCACGCGGATCGCCGACGGGCAGAAGTTCGGCTGGTACGGTCCGGTGCGCGTCGATCGCAAGGACGGCAAGCTGGTGATGGTGATGAAGGCAGTCAATGCCTCGGGCGTGGTGTGGGAATGGAGGCAGCAATGAGCGCCCGCTCGCTGATGTGTGTGTACGCCGGCCTCACGATGCTGGCGGCGTGTTCGACCTCGTACTACGCGCAGTTCCCGCCGCTGGCGGCCGACGTGCAGGGCACGCGGGTCGAGCGCCCGCAGTTCTCGATCGTCGTGCCGCGCGACTTCGTGCTGCGCGAGATGCCGGGCGACGGTGGCCACCTGAACGCGTTCGAGCAGCCGCCCGACAATGGTGAGCATCGGCTCTACCGCACGCTGGTGGTGGCGCCGGTGGCGGGCATGGCCGAAGACGATCCGGAGCGCATGGCCGAGCGCGCCTATGCACTGCTCGCCAAGCGCCACGAAGGCGATTCGCTGCAGGTGCGCCAGACCGGCCGCGCGCGGCTCGCCGACCGCGACTGCTGGTTCCTGCAAGGCCGCATCGCCGGCGCGTCGGCCGGCTGGTTCTTCGAGGTGCTCGAGTTCCTGGTGCCGGGCGACCCGCAGAGCCTCGTGGTCTCGTTCCTGATTCCGGAAGGGCAGCTCGAAGCCTCGCGCGCCGGCTTCGTCGCGACCGCGGCCACGCTGCAGACGAAGCTGGCGATGCCGAAGGACGGCGCGGCGGGTGCGCTGGTGTGGCACGACGGCGATCGGCTCGGTCTGCGGCTGCCGGCGGTGTGGCAGCGGCAGGCGGACGGCGAAGGGGTGCTGGCGGTGTTCACGCAGGCGAGCGGCGCGCGCTGCGACCTGT
This sequence comes from Candidatus Kuenenia stuttgartensis, assembly GCA_945861365.1. Taxonomy (GTDB): domain Bacteria; phylum Planctomycetota; class UBA1135; order UBA1135; family UBA2386; genus UBA2386. The sequence continues at coordinate 2,868 of CAMAUH010000404.1, read as the reverse complement.
CGACGGCGACGGCGAAGACGGCGGTCGGGTTCGATCTCGACAACCTGGCGCGCGGCTATGTCGGCGATCAGGGCAAGGAATGGCCGGGCCTGCGCCTGCTGTCGCTGGAACGGCGCGCGATCGATGGGCGCACGTCGTTGCGCGTGCGCGCGGCGTTCCAGGATGGTGATGGCACGGTGGTGGTGGACGACACGTTCGTCACCGATGGCAAGCGCATCGATCGCTTGCTGTTCCGCGTGCCACATGGCGAATACGTGGGGCAGCGCTCGGCGATCGAGCGGGCGGTCGCGTCGCTGCGCTGGAAGTGATGGCGCGGGCCTGAAGTGCCTACCGAACTCGACACTTCGTGAAGTGCCTGGTTTGGTCGACGGCTTGCCAGGCACCCGAACCCCGCTACCCTGCGCCCTTCCCTCACCGGCGCTGCCGCGCAGCGCCTTCGCCATGGTTCCCCCGACCACTTCGGGGCCTGACTGCTGACTGCGGCTCGTTCCTCGTGCGCGAGGGCAGCTCGCCCCGGTACCCACAGCAAGCCGCCGGCCGCGGCCCGTGAGGGCTGCGTACTCCGCGCGTCACCGACGCGCTCCCCACAGTCACAGTCCGATTTCCGATAGGGATTCCCATGTCCATGCCCACCGATTGGTGGCGTGAGTTCTTCCAGGGTCTGGTGGCCGAGTTCTGGCACAACATGCCCACGCCGGCGATGACCGCCGGCGACATCGACACGCTCGCGCGGCTCGTGCCGTTGCCGAACGGGCCCGACCAGCGCGTGCTCGACGTGCCGTGCGGCGATGGCCGCCACGCGCGCGAGCTGGCGGCGCGCGGCTGCCGCGTCGACGCCGTCGACGGCTCGGCCGAACTGCTCGCGTATGCGCGTGCGCAGCCGAACGCGAACGTGCAGCTGCAGCAGCGCGACATGCGCGACCTGCCGTGGTCGCGTGCGTTCGACCTCGTGTGTTGCCTCGGCAACAGCTTCGGCTACCTCGGCGACGACGGCGACCGCGCGTTCCTGCGCGCAGCGCACGCGGCGTGCAAGCCGGGCGGCAAGCTGGTCGTCGACGCGACCGTGCTCGAGACGCTGCTGCCGCAGCTGGTGCCGCGGCGGTGGTACGAGGCGGGCGGCATCCTGTTCTGCAGCCAGGTCGCGTTCGATCCGGCCAGCGGCGTGATGCGGTCCGACTACCTGCTGACGCGCGGCAGCGAACGGCAGCAGCGGTCGGCATTCGTGCGGGTGCGCAGCGCGTGCGAGACGCTGGCGATGTTCGCCGAGGCGGGCTTCGCGAGCGCGGTGGTCCGCGACGACAAGGGCGGGCCGCTGCAGGTCGGCAGTCCGCGCGCCTGGTTCGTCGCCAGCGCGTGAGGACCAGGTGGCAGCGGCTCCCATCGAGCCGCTGCCGCCATTGATCCGGGCGGCACCCCGGTAGTGCTTGGACGTGGCGAGTTTCCTTGCTGCCGAGAATGCGATTGCCTCGGCGCCGTGCCGCCGTTGAATGCGCTACTTCATCCCAAGGAGAACGGCATGTCGGCAGGCAAGCGTCCAGGTGGTCTCACTGCGTTGGCAGTCATCAACTTCGTGTTCGGCGGTTTCGGCTGTCTTGGCGTGGCCGGCATGTTCGTGATGCTGGCGCTCATCAATGGCAGCATCGGCGACGACAGCAATGAGCAGCAAAGGGAGATGGCCGCGGCATGGAAGGAGGCCGGCATGGGCGTCTTCTATGCCATGGTCGCGTGGACCGCGGTGTCGTCCGGGCTGCTGATCGCCTCCGGAGTCGGCTACCTGAAGCAGCACCCGTTCTGGGGTCGCACGCTCGGCAACGTGTACTCCCTGCTGTCCGTGGTGCTGTCGGTGGTGTTCGCGATGGTGCTGAAGGAGTCGGTCGGCGGCGGCTTCAATCTCGGCACCATCGTCGGCCTCATCTATCCGGTGCTCACACTCGTGTTGTTGAACACCACCTTCAAGGCCGACTTCGGCGGGCACATCGACTCGTGAACGGTCGCCAGATCTGGCTGATCGCGAGCTATTCGGCGCGCTACTCGGTGCGCGGCGGCATCGGGCTCGTCTTCCTGCTGCTGTCGTTGACGTTCGGCCTGCTGGTCGCGCATTTCATGCTGCAGCCGGTCGAGATGCTCAGCAAGCAAGCGACGGCGCGCAGTGGTTCGGCCGACCCGGCGGCGACGACAGCCCGCGTGCTGGATTCGCTGACCGATCAGGCGAAGCCCGTGGTGTCGTGGATGTTGGCGGCGAAGTCCGACCGGCCGGATCCAGCGGCGACCAAGGCGGCCGATGCCTGGGCCGCCTTCCTGCTCGACGAGCGCCCGGGCATGTTGTCCGCGATCTTCCTGATCCTGCTGTTCGGCTGGCCGCTGGTGGTCGCGTTCGGCGCCTTCGACCTGTATGCGGGCGACATCGGCTCGCGGCAATTGCGCTACCAGCTGCTGCGCGCGGATCGCGGCAGCATCTATGCGGGTCGGCTGCTCGGGAACGTGATGACGTTCCTCGCCGTGCTGATCCTGCTCGGTGCGACCGTCACCATCTACATGGGCTGCAAACTGTCGGTGTATCCGTGGCCGAGCCTGTTGGCTTGGGCCGGCTACGGCACGGCAGCGATGGTGGTGGTGTCCCTGCCCTACATCGCGCTGTGCGCATGGATCTCGGCGTCGACGGCTTCGTCGTTCGTCGCGATGACGATGACCTCGCTCGTGATCGGCGGTGTGCCGTTGGTGGCGATGCTCGCCCGCATGACGCACGAGGCCGGCGGCTACGTGCAGTACCTGCTGCCGTGGGGGTTCCAGATGCGGCTGTTCCATCCCGACATCGGCCAGGTCGGGCTCGCCGTGCTTGGTGTGTCGGTACAGACAGCGCTGTTCACG
>CAMAUH010000403.1 GCA_945861365.1 Candidatus Kuenenia stuttgartensis | reverse complement strand
CTTGGGCATCGCGCACGCGGCACTCGATCGTGCGGTCGGCCCACAGCGACAACGGTTGGTCGCCGGTGGCGCCGCCGCGCAGGCGGCCGAGCCACGAGCCCTCGGCGGAGGCGATCGCCAGGTCCATGGTGACGCCCTTCGGCAACGCCAGCACGCAGGCACCGCGGCGGTCGGCGAGCAGCACCGGCCGCGTGGTGCCGGTCGCGACGAGATCGGCGTGCACGGCCGCGCCGAGTGCTGGCGCCCCGGTCGGCTCGCGCAGCACGAGCCGCATCGGCTCGATCGCCGCCAGCACGACGTCGTCGACTGCACGCGGCAGCACGTCCGGCGGCTCCGGCAGCGCCAGGAGCGGTACGCAGGTCGTAGCCACCTGCGGCCAGCGCGCGGCCATTTCGAGCGGCAGCATCGCCACCACCTGCAGGGGTTCTCCGGGGGCATGGTGGTCCACGACGTAGCGCCCCTCGGCGTCCGTGGTGGTGAGCCACGCCGAGTCGGCGGATGTGTGTGCGCCGCGGCGGTGCGACACGCGCGCCCGCGAACGCACCAGCACCGGCACGTGGGCGGCCGGCGTGTCGGCGTCGAGCAAGAGTCGGCCGGGAATCGGCTGCGTCGACGGCAGCGTCGCGAACGCCTGGCAACCACCGCTCGCGCGCAGCGCCGCGCGGCCGGCTTCGTCCAGCACGCCGGTCGCGACCTCGTGCACGAGCGACGCCTGGCGGCCAGCGGCGAACACCTGCAGGAACAGGCGCAGATCGTGGAACGCGTCGCCGTGGCGAAACACGCTGGCGTCGATCTCGGCGTAGCCGTCGGCATCGGTGCGGCCCATCGGGATCGCACGTTCCCCGGCGACCACGAAGCGCACTTCGGCGTCGGCCACCGGCTTGCCGCCGGGGCCGTCGAGTGCACGCAACAGCACGGGGCTCGGGGGCGCCAGCTCGTGCGCGCCGCCGTTCGACGCGGGGAACGTGGTGGCGAGCAGCAGTACGCCGTCCGTGCGGGTGATGCGCAGCATCGGCCAATCGCTCGTCGGGGGCGGCATCACGACCTCGCCGTCCGCCGACACAGGTTGCAGGTCGTCGAACGGGTACGCCCACTGCGCGTAGAGCGGTCCGCGCTGCGTGTGGGGAGCGGTGCCGGACAAGCGCACGCGCGGCGGCAGCGCCGGCTTGCCGCGGGCCGCCAAGGCGACGGCGATCGCCGTATTCGCTTCGGTCGTCGCGCTCGCCCGCTGGCGCCCCGCCGCGTCGCGGTCATGGGCGAACACCGTGTAGGTCCGCCCCGCGAGTCCTTCGGCACGGAAGCGACCGCTGGCGTCCGTGCGCACGACGAGGCGTTCCTGCACGCCGAGCTCGGGGCGACCGGTGTGCGTCGGCAACAGCAGCACGACCTCGGCATCGGCCCACGGGGTCCCGTCGATCGTCACCGCTGCGCCGACGATCGGCTCACGGGTCTGGGCGATCGCGCAGGCGCCACCGATGGCGAGGAACACGATCGACGCGGGGAAGGGGCCCATGGGCATCGGTGCCAATACGGCCCCCGCTGCGTCGCTGCGAGGATCCGGGCAGGTCTTCACCCGGGCTCGCCCACACAGTCGGCGGCAGCGCTTGCGCCGGGCTCGCGGTCACTCCACTCCTCAGGAACCAACCCTGGCTTCTATCTGCCGAGGTGGAGCTGCAAACCGTCACTCAGTGCGAGAAAGCCGAGTGCTGGTCCCAGCGGATCGACGATGCCCCACTGCAAGAACAGGTCGCTGCCGAGCAACGCTGGCTGGTTGGGGATCGCATGCGTCGCCGATGCCGTTCCCGCCGCGTCAGTCACGACCACCGTGCCGACCGTCGGTGACCCGACCAGCAGTGTGCATGGGCCCACGGGCAGAGCCGTGCGGGTGAAGCCGTACACCTCGAAAGCGAAGGTGTTCGGCAGCGCCCGCGCGAGGGTGACGGCGAACGTCGCATTGCCAAGCTGCGGCAATCCGGCGGTGCCGATGCCGGCGAGGCCGGCCGTCCCGCTGCAAGCGGTGCCGTAGACCAGGTGGAAAGCGGTGTTGCTGGTCGCGACGTCGAACACCCAAGGTTCCATGCCCGTGCTGCCATCGTCAGCGGCGAAGAACACGCGGGCCTCGGTCGTGAACACTTCCCCGAGGGCGACGGCGCCGCGGCCGGGACCGCCGAAGGCAGTCAGTCGTCGCGTGCCCGTCGCCGTGCCGTCGCTGATCCACAGCTGCGTACCCCGTCGTGTGTCGTGCCCACCGAACACCAACTGGGTGCCGCCGAAGGCCGGCTGCAGCGTGCCCGCGATGACTCCGTCGAACGGGCCAGCAGCAAGATCGAGCACCCGCCGGGTCCCCGGCACGGTGCCATCAGTGAGCCACAGCTCCCGGCCGAAGCCGGTCCGGTCATCGTGCACGAAGAACAACCCGATCGCGGTCGCAGTGAGATCGGTGTAGGTGGGGAGCAGCGTGCTGGTCAGCTGCACCGTGCCACCGCTGGTGCCGTCGGTGACCCAGATCTGTCTCGCCCCGGCGATCAGCGCTGTGAAGAACAGCTTGCCACCCGCCACGGTGGGATTCTCGATGGTCGACGAGCCGGCGCCGACCACGCCGTCCCATACCAGAGTGGTGCCGGTTGCGGTGCCATCGGTGCGCCACAGTTCCTCGCCGCTCATTGGTTCGCTGGCCACGAAGTAGAGCTGGTCACCAAGGGGCGTCAGGTGGCGCGGATTGGCGGCGGCGAGGCCGGGATTGAGATCGACGACTCGTTGCGTACCGAACGTCGTACCGTCGCTTCGCCACAGTTCGACACCACTGAATCCATCGGTGGCCGAGAAGTAGACGGCGTCACCCATGCGGGCGAAGTCGGTCGTGGTCACCACGCCGCTGCCTGCCCCTGGGAAGATGTCGGCGAGCACCACGGTGCCGGTCGTCGTGCCATCACTTCGCCACAACTCGCGGCCAGCCCCGGATTGACCGCCGAACAGCACGGCCCCATCGAGTTCCACCAGATTGCTCGGCGCTGACAGCGACGCCGTCGTGAGTTGCACGGTGCCGACCGCCGTTGCGTCGGTCACGAAGAGGTTGCCATCGGCGGAGACGAAGAACAGCGAGTTGCCGGCCGCCACCATCTGCGTTGGGTTCGAACCGGACGGCGCACCCGCGTAGGTGAACATGCGACTCGTACCGGCGGTGGTGCCATCGGTGATCCATGGTTCGGTGCCCACCGTGTCCAGCGCGGCAAACGCCACCCGACCTTGGTAATCCACGAAACTGCGGGGCATCGAGGCGGCGTTCGAGGTGGCGAGGTCGGCGAGCAGCGCCGTTCCTGCCAGCGTGCAATCGGTGAACATCGGCTCGTCGCCGGAAGTTCCAACGCGACCAGAACAGAGCACCCCGTTGCCGAATGGCGTCAGGAACCAGGGGTTGGTCGAGCCGGAGCCGGGCGCGAAGTCGAACACGCTGGTGCCCAAGGTCGTGCCATCGGTGCGCCAGATCTCGGTGCCGATGTTGAACGCGAAGGCGCGGAACCAGACTTCGTTGCCGACCTTGGCGAACTGGCTTGGCGAGGACGACCCGGTGGTGTGCAAGTTCGCCACCATGGTCGTGCCGGCGAGGGTGCCATCGGTGATCCACAGCTCGGACCCGTTGCTGCCGTCGTCGCCGGCGAACACGGCGCGGCCAGCACCGAGCAGAGCCAGCTCGGAGACCGCACCGTTGCCGGCACCGGGTTGGACGTCCGCGACCAGATAGGTGCCTGCGGCGGTGCCGTCGGTGCGCCACACTTCACGCCCGATGCCCGTGCCCGTCGCGAGGAACACCGCGATACCGCCCAGATCGACGAACTGGGCCGGGTTGGAGCTGGCGCCACCCACCAGCAAGTCGCCGAGGGCCACGGTGCCGACCGCGGTGCCGTTGCTGAAGAAGGGCTCACTGCCGCTGCCGGCATCGGCGTCGAACAGCAGCCCCGCACCGAACTGCGTCAGGTTGCGGGGGAAAGAACCGGGCGCACCTGGATAGATGTCCGCCACCAGGTTGGTCGTGGTGCCGTCCGTGCGCCAGAGCTCCACTCCGGACAGCCCGTCCGTGGCCGAGAAGTAGAGCCAGCTACCGAGGACCTTCAGGTTGCTGATGCTGCTGAAGCTCGGCGCAGGCCCCGGTGCGATGTTCGCGAACAGGGTCGTGCCGGCAGCCGTGCCATCCGTGCGCCAAAGGTCATAGCCCGTGGCGCTCGCCCAGCCCTGGAAGTAGGCGTAGCCGCCGAAGGAGACG